>JBOGMI010000550.1:0-10219 GCA_050746645.1 Bryobacteraceae bacterium
CGAACGGTAGCCGGTCGTATCGAACTGACACGCTCCGCCGATGCGGGGCGCCTGGACCAGTTGGAAATACAGCCTTCCGTGCGGCTTGCACGGCGGCTTCTCTCCCCGCGCGAACGGGCAACCGCAAGCAAAGCAAGCGTCCGTCAGAGAAAAGAAGCGGTCGCCGGTCTCGCGTGCCGCCTGCGCCAGACGTTTTTCCCCGTTGGTTTGAGCCCACTCCACGTGACGCCGCGCATGGCGGCCGTCTCCTTCGCACAGCAGTTTCGAACTGGACCAAGCCTGAAACGAGGCATCGAAATTGCTTTCCGTCAGAAACATGACATCGATTTCGGCGGGCGTGCCGCCGTGCTGTTCGATGGCATCGAAATCGTGAACGAATTGTCCATGCCCGTCCATCCGAAGGAAAGTGAAATACGGGATCTTGCGCGGCGCTTTGCGCTCCGGAGCCGACTTGCGTTGCCGGAGGTAATACAGCTCGGCCTGCTCGCGGGCACCAAACCGCTGGATCTGTAGTTGCCGTTTGCCATTCGGATACACACCCGTTTCGACGGACCACTGTCCTTGCCCATCGATCCAGACATGAACGTCGGGACCTACCGGAACACCGATACCGACTTTGAGGACGCGGACCTGGCGCTCGATCGGCTTGCCGTCGAGCTGATGCAGGATGCCGTAAAGTTTGCTGCGATCGACTGTAGTCATGTACGTTTCCTCCCCGAAACGGAAATAGATTTGGTGATGCGAACACCCGGAATTTGGAGATTGCCTTTGAGCGCCTTGGCCATCGCACCGAGCACCTTTAAATTCGGTTGCAGCACTTCAACCGGCGCCTTGCCTTCGATCACGGCTCGGGCGAGTGCTTGGATGTCGGTCACTTCGATGTCGAACTGATCGCCGGTAGAAAAGCCTTTCGGCCGCTCCATTTCCGGTGCAAGCTGAGCGACGGGAACCGGCATTGGCATGGCATTCAAGGAGGCAATCGCATCGGGCGATGCCCCCGACTGTTTGGCTGCCTCCACGATTTCTTGCTGCACGGCCGCGGCGGCTTTTTCCGCCGCGTGCCGCGCGGCGCGATCCGCTTTCTCTTTCTCCTGCCGCCGTTTGAGTTCGAGTGCCGCAATGATGCGCTTGATCTGCTTTTCGAGGCAGACAACCGGATCGAGATCGGTATGTTCGGCTTGGCATGTCCGCTCGTGAGCCTCTTTGGCGCGCTTCTTGTCCGGTGCGTGGTACGCCACAATGGCAGCTTTAAGCGACAGGACCGAACCCAACAGGTCGCTGGCAACGGGCAGGTCTTCGAGCCTGCTGGTGGACAGCATGCCGAATCGCACTTCGAGAGCTTTGGTTTGCGAGGGGAACGAAACCCACCCAGCCACCTGAAGCGAGCGGGCGGGCTCGGACGAAACCATCGGCTCCGCTTCATGCTGCGGAAATATAGGAAGAACCGGTTTGCTTGAGGCAATGGGAGATAGAACTCCTTTTTCGATTTCGGGCGTGCCAAACGACGACGCTGGCGGAAAACACCTGCCAGTCGTGAGCGAAGCGGTCGAGCCCGTACTCGCGCGTCGCATACCGGCCGTTCGCTTTGAGGTGAACGGTCATGCGCCGACGGGCAAGGGCATCCGGAAGACATTGGGAGTATCCGGCGAGCTGATAACCGTGCCAGCCCTCCGGATCACCGGTCTTCAGATCGATCAGATATTCGCTCGATCCGATCATCCCGAGGCGGTCGAGTGTTCCGCAGTAGCCAAATGCGGCGTGATACAGCCGGTATTCGAGAAAAGGCCGATTCTCGGAGTCGCACGAAATCCGAAACCCGGAATCCCGCCGGAATTGCTCCCAGGCATGGACAAAGCCGCAGTATTGCGGCAAGACGGTATCCCAGTCGAGATCGTCGTCGTCCAGAAACTGAGTTGCGGCATGCACGGCCTTTCCGCGCAACCGGGCTTCTTCCGTATACCAGGCCGTATCGATCAGGCCGGCATCTTTAAGCGCCTGCGTGACACTGGGGCGGATAACGCCGCCCACCCGGTAAACGTGTTGCTCTTCGTTGAAGTCGATGGCATGTGTTTCCACAGCAGTCGCTTGCATAACCATGAATCTCCGTACGACAGAAGTGAAATATTTTGGGACTGAGAAAGAATCTTGCTCTGGGCGGCAGAGTGAGAGCGGGATCAGGCATGTGAAGAAAGCAATACAGGCTTGGGCCTGCGGCCGATCCGGCGCCCTCTCATCGACAGCTTGAAGAATCGTCGGCCCAGGTTGTTACGTGGCAAGAGCTAAACCCGGCGTACCGAGCACTACCCGATACATCGGTAAAGCACTGGTCGGCCATCTCAAAATGCCGAAGGCTGCAACGGAATCAAATTGTTCCGCGTTGCCGCGTCAACCAAACCGAATGCCGTCAGGCTAGTCGTTACACCGCGCTTCTGGACAGGAGCAGACTGTTTCCCGCCTCGATTCGACATTCTGCCAAGGCATTTATGGCATAATGTGGTCGAAGCTTGGATTATGAACGCACAAAATGTCCAAATCGGTGACTGGCTGGGACGCAAGCCACCCGCCACAGAAGCTGAGCTTTTGCGGATCGTAGAGGAGCGGCTCGCACCCGCCATTATCAATCGGCTGATTAACTTTGGCCTGCAGCGATCAGAAATCGATGCCATCGTCATTCCTCTGCGTACGCTCCAGCATCGGCGCTCCCGCCGCGAGAAGCTGACCGTTGAGGAATCGGACAGGGTGTTGCGGGTAATCCGGGCGATTTCGCTAGCGGAATCCATCTACGGCACTCGGCGGCGGGCTTTGGAGTGGTTGCGCAAACCCCATCCGAGACTTGAGGGGCGTCCGCCACTATCGCTTCTCAAGACCGATATGGGGAGCCGGATTGTGGAAGAACTGCTGATTCAAATCGACGAAGGCATGTTCGTCTAAATGATTCTATGGAGGATCAGCCGGCATCGAGACCTCAGTGGAACCGGAGGATTGCGGTCACCAGGCCGGTGGCACCATGCCGGCCAACCCGTTGTATATTTGGCGGAGAGCCCGGCCAGCGCGCTGCTTGAAGTGTGCGTCCATACGGGTGCCAACGATGTCCCGCCAGACTTTACTGTGCTGAAGATCGAGGCACCGGAAGTACCGGTCCAAGCTATTCGACTCGATGAGCTGCCGGCGGGGTGGCAATCGCGGTTGGAATTCACGCGGGATTTGGGAACGGCATGGTTTCAGAAGAAGGAAACTCCCTTGCTGCGGGTCCCGAGCGCAATCGTGCCGGAAACTGCGAATTTTCTACTGAATCCCACTCATTTTGATGCGAAAAAATTCAGAACCATAGAGGTATCCTCTTATCCGTTTGACTTCCGCTTGAAACGGTGAAGGCCGGGAATACCAATCTCCTGTGCTGTAATCGAAATACCGTATATCGCAGTACCGCATTATCGGAAACGGGCACTTCCCAGTTTCCGGATAGTTTCAGAACGTGGCGTGACTCGACAATAACGCTGCACCTCGGACTCGGCTGGCGGCCGCCCGTTCACTTTGATGTAGTAGGTGAAAGCCAAATACTGTGGGTTTTCGCCCTTCTTCTGTCATAACTTGTAAAAAACTGGAGATGATGCAAAATGGCGGAAGAAACGTCACACTTCGACAAGCGTAGCTCGGATTACGACCAGGAGGAAGTTCATCAGCGGATTGTTTCTTTGTTGGTCGAAGGCGCAGAGTTAAAATCCGGTTTCCATGTTTTGGATATTGCTACCGGTACAGGCCTTGCTGCGCTGAAGGCCGCCCAGCTGGTCGGGCCGGCTGGCAAAGTCACCGGAATTGACACATCGTCGGGAATGCTAGAGGAAGCTTTTAAAAAAGCGAAGCGAGCAGGTCTGCGAAACGCCAAATTTATGCTAGGCGATGCCGAGCGGCTGATCTTCCCGGCTGATAGCTTCGACTATATTTTTTGTGCCTCGGCACTTGTGCTCATATCGAATATGCCGAAGGCTTTGCAGCTGTGGTCGCGGTTTTTGAAGCCGCACGGCGGAATTGCGTTCGACACACCTAGCCGTCCCTTCGGCATCTCGCAAAGGGTGGTCGACATCGCTGCTGCGCACGGTGTCCATCTGGCCTATGCCGATGTAGCGGACACGCCAGAGAAATGCCGTTCCCTGCTGGAAAAGGCATCGATCAAGACTGTCCATGTCGCGACTGAACTTGTGAATTCGGAGCCAATGACGTTAAGCAAAGCGATCGCGTTTTGGGATGAGCACACCGACCACCCGGCCTGGCAGAATTTAAAACACGCCTCTGAAAAAACGCGTGACGTCATCCATACCCAGTACATAGCCGATGTGACGGCTGCTGCGGTCAACGGCTACGTTCCAAACCGCGTGGCTTTGAACTTCACCTATGGACGCAAGCCGGGGAGTGCAGCGCGCGCGCGTTCCTGATCGTTAGCGCGGTTGAAAGCTGATTTTATATAAATTAGTAATTGACCGGCCACAAGGGGTCCTTTGCTTTCCGGTGAAGCCCATCTTCATCGGTACAAGGGTGGCATTGGCCAGTACGAGAGATTTTATGGCAGATCCAATCCTTGCCAAATCGGTTTCAGATCGAGAACAAATCCGGCGACCGGGCCATCGGCGGCCAAGCTGTCTCCGTTGAAGGCTTCGGGCGCCTCATCGCCGGTGCGGTAAAGCCACACAGTTCGTTGGTCTGGGTCGATAAGCCAGCCGAGCTCCACGCCATTTCGCCGGTACTCGAGCATCTTCTGGTTCAGTTTCGAAATTCGGTCGCTGGGCGACTTTAGCTCTACTACGAAATCCGGAATTATTCGAGCAAACTTGCGGCGCTCACTTCGGGGCAGCGCTGCCAATTTCTCGTTGCCAACCCATGCGGCATCGGGCCCCCGTGTCGACCGGTTCGGAAAAATAAATTCGGCATCGGGGCCGAACGCACGTCCGCGGCCATCCTGTTTCGCCCAGGTCCGTAACTGCATCGTCAGCTCCGCATTCTGATCGGAAGATTCCGCTCCTACTGGAGCCATGATGTAAACGTTCCCTTCCTCGTCCTGCTCGATTTTGGTGTTCTCGAACTCCGCGCAAACCCTCTCGAATAAGGCATCCGGGTCATCCCCGTCACCTGGCGCCAGCATCAGCGTCCGGCCATATTCGGCAAAGAGGTATTGTTTGACATCCTGCTCCAATGGAAAGTCGGCCCGTACTGCCATCCGCGTTTCTCCTCTTTCTCCAGTATCGGCGATATCCAACCGGGGTACCGCTTTCGATGGAACGATGCAGTCCCCCCGAATATCCAAATTGCGCAGGCGAGCATGAAAGGGCGCTCGCCTTGCTCCCGCCGCGAGTCGCCAGCCACGCGTACGCCATAGCCATACAAGCAACGAACCAAATTCCGTGGTAGGACTTCCACCTGCAAGATACTGAACAGTTATCGAACCGCTCACCACGGCACATCGGTATCCGTAATGCCGAGATTGTCCTCGCTCTGCTGTACCGCCGCCGCTCGTGCATTGCGCGGCGCGGGCCGTGGCTCCGCTCCGTCGGCCGGCGCATCCCCGCGACCGCCGAGCAGAAGGACCCCTTGAGCGACGACCTCGGTCGTATAGACCTTTCGGCCCTCCCGGTCGTCGTAGCTGCGCGTTTGTAAGCGGCCTTCAACATAGACGCGCTGACCTTTGATCAAATAGTCCGCGAGCTTTTCCTGCTCCCAAAGGACAACGTTGGTTCAGTTGGTTTCTTCCTTCCACTCGTCCGTGCCAGCGCTCTTAAAACTGCGACTGGTCGCCACGGAAAACCGCGTAACGGCTTTTCCGCTTGCCGTGAACTGCTTCTCGGCATCGCGCCCGAGATTTCCAATAAGAATGACTCTATTAACACTGCGGGCGCTCATACGCCCTCCTCTCTGAAGCTGTTGCTGTGGATGGCGGCTTCCTGCTTCGACCGGAGCAAGGACCCGCGATGCGCGTCTCGGCGATCTTATCCCGCTCGCAGAGCGCGATCGCGCCGACGATTCCTTAGATGTCTTCCACCTCGGGTGCCAGTCTCCTCTGCTGACGGATCGCATCCGCCAGCGAGTTGACAGCCTCGCGATGCCACTCGAGAACCGGCCGGCCGAGGCGGAACAACTCGCACACGATTGCGAAAAGCAGGAACCAGAACAGCGCGCTTGAAAACCAATGCGACTGAATCCAGCCGAGCGCATGACTCGCGGGAGCCCAAAGCAGTATCGGATGCGCGACGCCTTGAAGTGCCCGCACGGTGCCGAGCCAAAGCAATCCCAGCATTTGGACGACAGATGTAATCGCGGCCAAACGCATCCCGGCCCGAATGAGCGACACAGTTTGGCCTGGCAACTCTGGGCTGCCTCGTCGAGTACCGCTGTGATTCCAAACTCTGAACGCTGTTATGCCGAGGGCGATCAGCGACCAGGGAAAGCACGCTTGGCCGATCGCGAAGCACACGGCCGGGATAACCGCAATGGGAAGAAGTAAAGCGAATGCTGCTATTGCAACTCGATAGGTTCGGGTTCCTCGCATTCTGCTCCCGGCTTACTGCACAACCAAATTCGAGGCGCGGTTCCACATCTCGTCGAACTTGCGCTCGTACGCCGCAACTTGCCGCGGATCGGAACTGAACCAGAGCGAGTTATCCTGTCTCTTCTCCGAGCCGGGCGACCAATTCGCGCTTCCGTCGCGCAACCGTTTCCCATCTAGGCAATAGTCTTTTTGATGCATGAGGTTGCGGGGCGAGCCGCCTTTCACACGGATATGGATATTCGGGATCTGGCGCAACATAGCCGTCGTGCTCAGACCGCGTCCACGAGAAAATAGCTGTTCATGCCGAAATTGCTCTTGGTCGCGGTAGAGCCGCACCACGACGCCGCGCGCGGCGAGTTCTGCGAGAACAGCCGTCAGCTTGCGGTCCGTGAAGCTGTACATACTGATATCGATACGCGAACGCGCCCGCCGGAGCTGCTGTTCGTCGAGGCGTTCGAGATTTTCATCGGGTGCAAAATGCAGCACTGGCGCCGGGGCGAGGACGTGTGCCTCGCGGAGCAACGGATCACCGGCCACGGCATGCGTAATCGAATCGTGGAATAAGGCCACGATAGCGACCGCGGTCACACCAAGGATCAGCAGCGATCTCACGGCCCCAAAAGCGCATCCCATCAGGACGCGCCTCCGGCGGTAACACTGCCGCTGCGGTGTGCCTTGAAGCATAGTTTGGCCGCTGCCGGAACCATACCTTTGCCGCTGTCCCTCTGACAATCCGTTGATTTCTCGTCGCCGACATCCGACTGAGAGCCGGCCTGGAAGAATAGTTTGGCCGCAATTCGCATCTGGAAGTATAGTCTGGCCGGTGAGTTTTCGCAAACGCCCCTAAGAGCGCGGAAGAGCGCGCTCCGTTCCAAAACAAAATGCTTGACTTTTGTTTTGTATACAGGCATCATGGCACATATACACCATGGCGAACGATGAAACTTCCGCACAGGTCCGGCGCTGGTTCTCGGAAGCGGTCAGCGGGATCTGGCCGGTGGCGACGGGTTCCATTTCCTTGAGGAGGGGGCGCTGCATTCGAGAGAATTGCCCCGCGTGTGCCGCAGGCAAGGGCCACAGCAGCTACGCACTGTACGTGCGCCGGGGATCGCGCCGCTTTTCGATCTACGTCCCCCAAAAGCTAGTCCCCGAAGTCCGCAAGGCCATTGCAAATGGCCGCTTATTGCAGGAGTTGATCAACGAAGCAGGTCTGCGGTACGTGAGCGCGCTTAAGAACGAAGAGACGTAGCGTCGCGAAGGTTTCGCAAACTGGTCCTGTGCCGATCGCGGGGCCACGAACGACGCGGCCCAGGGCCGCCGCCCTACGGCGGTGAGTGCACGGTTTTTGAGGAGGATACCGATGCTGAACCCAGAGGCTTTGGAGAGTTGGTACAAGGAACTTGGGGTCTTGCCACCCGCCCGAGCACTGATCGATCAAATCCGTAGATCCGATCCTGCCCGCCACGTGGGTGGCGGCCGATCGAGCGTCAGCGGACGCTATCCCAGCCGGAAGATGGGCGTCACCATTCAATTCGAGAGTCATCGCGTGGAACTCGCCGGCATTTACGAAATGGAGCATGACGTGGAGGTCCTCGAGTTTTACGACCAGCCCATCCAGATCAAGTTGAACTACGAAGCTCTTGGCGGAAGGCCGCTGGGCGTCCTCCACACACCGGACTTCTTCGTCATACGCAGGACCACCGCCGGTTGGGAGGAATGGAAAACCGAAGAGAACCTCCTGCGGCTTGCGGAGCGCAGCCCGAACCGATATTGCAGCAGCGATAACAGCCAGTGGCGCTGCCCGCCAGGCGAAGCATGCGCGAAAGAATTTGGATTCTATTACCGGGTCCGTTCTTCCCGTGAGATCGACTGGATGTACCAGCGGAATATCCAGTTCCTGGAGGACTATCTCCGGTCTGACCTGCCAATCCGGCCTGAATCGCACGAACGCGTACGCGCGCTCGTTGCCGCCCAGCCGGTCATCGCATTGAGCGATCTGTTTCGGGAGACGGAGGGCATCGTCACCCGCGACGAGATCTTTGCGATGATCGCCGCCGGACCGCTCGAAGTCGATCTCTCCTCCGCTCCGCTGGCAGAACCGAACAGAGTCCGTGTTCTTTTGAACCCGCCTGAAGCTGCAATACATTCCGCTGCTTCGAACGGCACCGCTGGCACATCGGCGGTAGCATTCCTGCCGCAAATGGGTCCGGCAGAAATAACGGAAGCGAATCGGCGGCTAAAGCTGATCCGGGCTTATCAGGCACGGGAACCACTGGGAGACACCGTTCCCGCCCGGACGGTCCGCCGCTGGCTACAACGATACCGGCAGACAGAGGCTCTCCACGGCGACGGCTATCGCGGCCTTCTACCACGCTTCCACGATTGCGGAAACCGGAATAGCAAGCTCCCGGAGAAAACCCATGCGCTGATTTCGGAGATTATTGAGACGGACTACGAGACCACAAAGCAAAAACGGAAATTCCACGCCTATGGGATGCTCCTCCGTGCCTGTGAATCTAAAGGAATCGCGGCGCCAAGTTACAAAACCTTTTCTGCCGCAATCAATAACCGTCTACAAGGCGACCTGGTGTTCAAGCGGCGTGGCCGGCGCGCTGCATATCAACTCGAAGCGCCATACTTGGAGCTCCAGCTCACCACGCCACGGCACGGCGACCGCCCTTTTCACATCTGCCATGCCGATCACACCGAGCTCGATCTCGAGATCGTTTGTTCCAGCACAGGCCGGAACCTCGGCCGCCCGTGGCTGACGATTCTTGTCGACGCCTTTTCGCGGCTCTTGTTGGCCTTCTTTCTATCCTTCGACCCGCCGTCTTATCGCTCCTGCATGATGGTCCTCCGAGAGTGCGTACGCCGCCATGGGCGTCTACCGCAAATCCTCGTCGTCGATGGCGGAAAGGAGTTCGAGAGCGTTTACTTCGAGACGCTACTTGCACGCTATGAATGCACGAAAAAGACCCGGCCCCCGGCCAAACCGCGTTTTGGATCCGTCTGCGAACGGCTCTTTGGAACCAGCACCCAATTGATTTACAGTTTGGCCGGGAATACCCAGATCACCAGGAACGTGCGCCAGGTGACCACCAGCGTGGATCCGAAGAACCATGCGGTGTGGACTTTGGAGTTTCTCCACAGCCTTCTCTGCGAGTGGGCCTACGAATTCTATGAAACTACGATGCATCCAGCTCTCGGACAAACTCCCCGGGATTGTTTCACCCTGGGGTTACAGCATTCCGGGAATCGACCTCACCGTCAGATCCGATACGACGACGAGTTCCGAATGATGACTTTGCCGGCTACTGCCAAGGGTACCGCCCTGCTCCACTGCGGCAAGGGTGTCAAGATCAACCACCTGCATTATTGGTCTACTGTCTTCCACGACCCGGCCCTTGAGGGCACGAGGGTACCGGTCCGATACGACCCGTATGATGCTGGAACCGCATACGCCTACGTTGGAAATCATTGGGTCAGTTGCCACTCCGAACACTTCTTGTCGTTTCGCGGACGTTCGGAACGGGAGATGATGATCGCCGCCGCCGAACTGCGTAAGCGATCGCAGGATCATTCCCGTGAATTTCAAGCGACGGCCAGAAGGCTCGCCGACTTTGTCGCCTCCGCCGAAGCCGAAGAATCGCTCCTCATTCAGCGCCTTCAGGATGCAGCAGC
>JBOGMI010000551.1:0-4363 GCA_050746645.1 Bryobacteraceae bacterium
CGCGTTCGTCGCGGGATTCTCTTTTTCGGCAAAGTCGAGCGCCGCCCGCGCCACCTCGGCCGCCGAAAATCTCTTATTCGCCAGCCCTTCCCGAATCGCGGAGATGGTCAGAGAAGCGATCTCGGCCAGCACACTCATCGTTCCACAACTTTGGGAACCTTGAAATAGCCGCTGCCGCTAGCGGGCGCATTCGCAAGCGCGTCATGGTTACCAAGCGGTGTGTGGGGAACGTCTTCGCGCAGCGTTGCGATCTCGTCGGCTTCGAACAGCACTTGCGCCATGGGTTCCACGTTCAAGGTATCCAACTCGTTCAACTGATCCATATGAGTGAGGATCTGGCCCAGATCCTGGGACATGCGATGTACTTCGTCGTCGGAAAGCCTGAGATTCGCCAATCCGGCTACGTAGCGTACCTCGTCTTCGGTCACTTTCAAGCCGAAGCCTTCTTGCGCGAGAGCCGATACAATTTCTGGAGCACGGGATCCCGGATGGCATCGGCCTCGTCGACGGAAATCGGCCGCGGCGCTTCGGCGCGCTGCACCTGCCGCCGGGGCGTCCCGATGCGGAACTCGATCCGCTCCACCAAGTCGCCAGCCGCGATTTTTCGCAGCCGGCTCAAAATCTGGCCGCTCAGCGGAAACAGTTGCCTTTGCCAAATCGAGTCTTCGACTTCGACCACCAGGGTCTTGCGCACGAGTTTCAGGCCGGCGGTGTGGGACGCGATCGGTTTGCCCACCGCCTGCGGCCAAATAGCGCGCAGCAGATCTTCATTGGAGAAAACCTGGCGCGCAAGCTTGTTGGTTTTGATCAGGCGTGCGGCGCGTTCCATACGATCGGGATCCGGCGACCCCAGCAGTGTAGCACGCGACTTGTTCGGGGTGACCGTCGGTTCCGCCCCCAAAAGCGCGTCAAATTTGGCGGAGGAAGTGTTACGCTGAAAACGCTTACTGCCCTTGCCTGTCGTGAATTGCCGCGCGCTCATTGCTGGAATGGCTCGCGCTGTTGTTGCGGGCTGCCTGGAATCGCGTGGAGACGCTAAAGCACGCCGCGGCACTGATTGCGCAGCATCGCTTCAGCGCCGCCGAAGCAGAACTGCAGTCGCTTCTCAGCCGGTCGCCCGGCGACGCGCTGGCGATGAATCTGCTTGGTGTCATCAAAATGGAGGAGCATGACCGGTCCGGCGCGGAGCAGCTCTTCCGGAAATCCATTGCGGCCGGGCAGCGGATCGTCGGGCCGCGCATCAACCTGGCGGCATTATACGGCGCGGCGCAACCCAAACGAGCGCTCGAGCAATTGCAGGCGTCGCTTTCGATCGATCCGGAGAACCGGCGGGCGCGCGCGCTGGTGCGGCAGATCGCAAAGACCGGTGCGTTGGGCGACATGCGCTCCGGCAAGACGGGCGAAGCTCTTTCCTTACTCGAAAAGGCGCGAAAGATTTTGCCGGACGATCCGGAGATTCTTTACGATTTCGGCATGACCGCCCTCGAAACGGCATTTTATCCGGACGCTCAGGCGGCATTGCAGAAATCGCTGCGGCTCCGGCCCGCGTATCACGAGGCGCAGTATGCGCTGGCTCGCGTGTACCTGAAAGAGAACCGGCCGCAGCAAGCCGAAAATGAGATGCGCCTCTATGTGGCTGCGGAGCCAAAGGACGCGAGCGCGCAATACGGACTCGGCTATATTCTGCTAGCGGAACAAAAGCTGAAAGAAGCAAAAGCCGCCTTTGAGCGATCTCTGGCGCTGGAGCCCTCGCAGACTGAATCGCTCTTCGAACTGGGCAGGATTGCGCAAGAGCAGGGCCATACCGCCGCGGCGCGCGCGGCTTATTCAAAGGTAGTGGCAGCAGATCCGCATCATGCCGGAGCGCTGGCCGGGCTCGGCATCATCGCGTTCCGCAAGGCGAAGTACCGGGAAGCGAAACGCTATCTGCGGCAATCGGTCGCGGCCGCGCCCTCCTATCGCAAGGCACACTATTATCTGGCCCTGGCGCTCTCGAAAAGTGGAGAACCGGCGCAAGCGCAGAAGGAATTTCAGATTGCGAAACAGCTTCAAAAGAAGCCGCTCACCAATGCCCGGCTGTTGCACTAGACGCGGCTTCTGCCGGCTGGCCGCCGGCGCCGGTTTGGCCGGCTGGGGAATGCGCGCTCTGCCTGCGGCGACGCCCGGAGATCACATCCCGGGCCGCTTTACAGACATTACGAAGGCGGCGGGCATCGACTTTCTGCATCGCGCCTCCCATACGCCGCTCAAGTATCTGCCTGAAACCATGGGCTCCGGGGTGGCTTTATTCGACTATGACAATGACGGCAGGCTGGACCTTTACTTAGTCAATGGCGCGCCGATTGCCGCACCCACACCCGCCGGAACCATTCCCGGGAAAAACGGGCCGCAATACTGGAATCGCCTCTACCATCAGCGCAACGACGGCACCTTCGAGGACGTGACCGGGCACGCGGGCGTGGCCGGAACTGGCTACGGAATGGGAGTGGCGGCGGCCGATTACGACAACGATGGCTACCAGGATCTCTATGTAACCCAGTACGGGCACAACGTTCTTTACCACAACAACGGAGACGGCACGTTTACCGACGTTACCGAAGAGGCGGGCGTGGCCGGCTCTGGGTGGTCCACCAGCGCGGCCTGGGTAGATTACGACCGCGACGGGAGGCTGGATCTGATCGTGCTGCGCTATATGAAATGGGATTTCAAGAATATCTGGTGCGGCAGCCGCCAGCCCGGCCATCGCGCATACTGCCATCCCGATCTGTTCGAACCTATTACGCTGCTGCTGTATCACAACGAGGACGGCAAGCACTTCCGCGAAGTATCGCGGCAGGCGGGAATTACGGTTCCCGGCAAAGGTCTTGGTGTGGCGATCGCCGATTACGATCACGACGGCTACCCCGATTTTTTTGTCGCCAACGATTCGATGCGGGAATTTCTCTTCCATAACGAGGGCAACGGAACGTTTAAGGAAGTAGGACTCGAGAGCGAAACCGGACTGGACGGCGATGGCCGTACTTATGCCGGAATGGGGGTCGATTTTTGCGACTACAACAACGATACCTGGCCGGATTTGATCGTTACCGATCTGTCGAACCAGAAATACGCGCTGTATTCCAACTCCCACGACGGCAGCTTTAACTATGCTACTTACACCTCGGGTCTTGCCGGCATTACCTTGCTCCACTCCGGATGGGGCGTCCGTTTTCTCGATTACGACAACGACGGCTGGAAAGACCTGCTCATCGCGCAGGGCCACGTCATGGATACGATTCACCTGGACTTTCCTGATTTGTATTATTTGGAGTCTCCGATGCTGCTGCGAAACAGCGGCGGCAAGTTCACGAACGTCTCGAAAGCATCGGGCGCTGTGTTCTCCGAACGCTGGGCAGGGCGAGGGCTCGCCATTGGAGACATCAACAACGATGGCAAGATGGATGCCGTCATTACCACCAATAACGGCCCCGCTTACCTTCTGCGCAATGACACGCCGTCAGCGAACCACTGGCTTACGCTGAAGCTAGTTGGGTGCAAGAGCAACCGTGACGGCATTGGCGCGGCGGTGACGGTAAAGACCGCCAAGCTGACTCAGTGCCGGACTGTAACGACCGGAGGAAGCTATTGTTCTTCGAGCGACGTGCGCCCGCATTTCGGATTAGGCGAGGCCACCAAAGCAGATGTCGAGATTCAGTGGCCCAGCGGCATCACGCAGCGCCTCGCGAATGTGACTGCGGGCCGGATAGTGACCGTGACGGAGCTGGAGAAATAAGGGCAGACGAGCAGAAACGACCGTCTACCCCGCCCTGCTAAAATTCGAATTTCAATTGTAACTGTATCCTGCGCGGGCCTATAATCGTGGCGCCCGGGTTCATGATCCCGAAATTTGGATCGTTCGGGTTTCGATCCACGCTGTCATGGTCGTCAAAAATATGGCGGTTGAATGCGTCGATCAGGGTCGCTTTGAATAAGATATCGCTGCTTTCGGTGATGGGCATCTGCTTCATAATAGAGAAGTCTTCGCTGGAATATAAGAAACTTCGGGCCGATGAAAGGTTGCGCGAAAGATCACCCAGCCGATAAGTTCCATACGTCGCAAGATTCGCTGGGCTATTGGGATCGATAAACGCGTTTTTATTGAAAATGGACGTCGTGACCGGATTGTAGTTGCCACTCAAGAATGCCTCGCTGAATATGTTCTGGCCGGGAACGTAATTGTACCGGATCGCACCATCGAACCAGGGAATAGAATTGTCCAATACAAGATGATCCTGAAGCGGCGGTTGATTCCAGCACAAGACGATCCTGAAAATGTAAGCTTGGGTGCCGGCGTGCTGCGGCCGGATGCAAGTACGCATGCAGA
>JBOGMI010000552.1:0-1239 GCA_050746645.1 Bryobacteraceae bacterium
GTCCACACAGCCCAGTGGCCAAGCAGACCGCCAACCATGCGCACGGTTTTTCGATCGTAGGTAAAAGATGAAAGCAGGTCGAGAACGATGTGGTCGTCATTGCCTGTATAAAGAGCGATCTCATCGCTACGGCCGGATGCGATCACGGCCCGAAGGACATCCTGTGTTGCGTAGCGGCTGAAGGGCGCGATCTTGATAGCGATCACGCTTCCAATCTCCGCGAATCGCCGCCAGAACTCATAGGGAAAGATTCGGCCTCCGACCGAAGGCTGAAGATAGAAGCCGACGATCGGCATCACCTGGCCGGCAGCCGTTACATGAGCCAGAATCTCATCCGCCGATGCCATGTTCCACGAAGCCAGGCTCAGCAGCGCGGCGTGATAGCCGGCATCGCGAGCGATGGATGCCTCCTCGACCGCCTGAGCGGTCTTGCCGCACACGCCGGCGATCATCATCATTCCGCTGCCTTGCAAAGCGTCTGCCGCGAGTTGCAATACGGGCTTGTAGAGGTTGCATTCAGGCTTGCGGATCTCGAACTGCGTGGAGTGGACTCCCACGGCAATGCCATCCGCGCCGGCTGCCCGGTAGTAGCGGGAAAGGGCGCGCTGATGCCGTTCGTCGAGCTTCCGGTTGGCGTCGAGGGCTAAGGGATGAGCGGGAATGACTCCGCCCGCCCGAAGCCGCTGTTTCCAGGTGAGTTCAAAACTTTCCATCGCGGCTCTCAAATTTCGTTGGCTTCCCCAGCGTTTCTCCCCCTCTGCCAAGCCACTCCGCCGCCATTTCGAATAAGTCATTTTCATCTATCTTCGGCGGCCCAAGAGTTGCAATGCAATCGGATGCGTCGCTGAGCAGAGCAGTAGGAGATTCCCGGCCCACGATTCGCGGCTCTTTCCCAAAGCGCCTTCCAAAACGTTGCGCCATTTCCCGCACGGAGATTGTCTTTTGCCCGGTCACATTCAAAATTCTTGCCGGCGATCCGGATAAATGGAAAGCGCGCAAGCAATACGAATTTGCGTCACCCTGCCAGATGACATTCGCATAGCCGGTCTCGACACTGATGGGCTCGCCCTTGAGCACCTGCTGTCCGATATCGACCAGGACGCCGTATCTCAGATCGACAGCGTAATTCAATCGATAGATCAGCACTCTCGTGCCAAACGCATTTGAAAAATATTCGAAGATGCGTTCACGACCCAGAGCAGACTGCGCGTATTCGCCGGTAGGCGCAGGCGGAGTCGT
>JBOGMI010000553.1:0-4536 GCA_050746645.1 Bryobacteraceae bacterium
GCTGATATCCTGAGTTCGAGAGCATAAGCCCTTTGTCGCGACTTTCCGCCGCATTCCGCAGCTTTTTCGCCATTTTGTTCCGCAACACGTTGCCGGAAGATATTGCCGTGCGCTTTGGCTTCGAGAAACCGAAGCCGCCCGCGCCGCCGCTGAAGCTGCCGACCGCAAGCGACGGCGCGCTGCAAGTGCTAGGCATCCTGCAGCGGGACGCGCGGCTCATCGATTTTCTTATGGAGGACATCGCCGGATACGCCGACGATCAGGTCGGGGCCGCGGTCCGAACGCTGCATTCCGATTGCAAAGCCAGCCTGGCGCGCCACTTCACGCTCGCGCCCGTGATCGACGGCGTTGAAGGAACCTACCAGCGGCTGGACGCGGCGAAAGCGCCCGATCCGAACCGCACCAAGCTCCTGGGCAATGTTCCGGCCAGCGGAAAAGCGCCCGGCGGCACGCTGCGTCATCGCGGCTGGATCGCTTCGTCCGTCGATCTGCCTCCGATCGGTAAACAGGATCCCTCGATCCTCGCGCCCTCCGAAATTGAAATCGAATAGCACGCGTCATGCCGGATTATGTCATCGGGATCGATCTCGGAACGACCAATAGCGCGCTGGCCTTCGCGCCCGCAAACGAAGACCGCACCGACGTCGCGCTCTTCCCGGTTCTGCAGCTTATCAATCCGGGCGAAACCGCCAGCCTCGATCTGCTGCCGTCCTCTTTATATATTCCCGGTTCGAGCGAATTCGTAGAGGGCGCGCTAGCGCTGCCCTGGAATGCGAATCCGCGGTACGTTACCGGCCAGCTTGCGCGCGCTCGCGGCGTCGAAAATGCGAGCCGTCTGGTGGCCTCCGCCAAATCCTGGCTCTCGCACCAAACCGCCGATCCCGCGCAGGCGCTGCTGCCGCTCGCAGCGCCAGAAGGCATTCAAAAGGTCTCACCCGTCGAAGCCTCGCGCCAGTACCTCGAACACATGCGCCTCGCCTGGGACCAAACGCACGGCGAGACAAAGTTCCAAGAGCAGGCGGTGCTGATCACGGTTCCGGCATCCTTCGACGCTGCGGCGCGCGATCTGACGCAGCGTGCGGCCAAACTCGCCGGCTATCCCGAAGTCACCATCATCGAAGAGCCGCAAGCCGCCTTTTATGCCTGGCTCGAACGCAATCCGGACTGGCGCGAACAAGTCAAGCCCGGCGATCTCATTCTGGTGGTCGATATTGGCGGCGGCACCACCGATTTCACCCTCATCTCCGTCACCGAGCACGAGGGCGAACTCGAACTGGCGCGCGTCGCCGTCGGCGAGCATCTGGTCCTGGGCGGCGACAACATGGATCTCGCCGTTGCGCGCCACGCCGAGCAGCAGTTCTCCCAGAAGGGAACCAAACTCGACGCGCTGCAATTCCATTCGCTGTGGCAGCAGTGCCGCGCGGCGAAGGAGATTTTACTTGCAAGCGATACGTCGGCGCCGAAGGAACAATCGCTGACGATTCTCGGCCGCGGCACCGGGCTCGTTGGCGGAACGCTGCGCGGCAAGATCGCGCGTACCGACCTTCGCGATTTAATTCTGGAAGGGTTTTTCCCGATTGTTTCCGCCGATGCCGCCCCGCAACGCCAGCGCCGCGCCGCTTTGATGGAAGTCGGCCTGAATTACGCGGCCGATCCGGCCGTCACCAAGCATATGGCTCAATTCCTGCGCCAAGCCGCGGCAAATGCCGGCGCCGAAAATTTCGCGCGCCCGACGCATCTGCTGCTGAACGGCGGCGTGCTGCAGGCAAGCGCCATCGAGCAGCGCATTTTCGAAGCACTGAACGACTGGCTGAAGCAGGCAGGCGAGGCGCCGGTTATCGAGCTGCGCAGCGAAACCAAACAAGCCGATTTGATGCACGCCGTTGCCCGCGGTGCGGCTTACTACGGGCTTGCACGGCAGGGTAAAGGCGTGCGCATCCGCGGCGGCGTGCCGCGCACTTACTATGTCGGCATCGAAACCTCGCTGCCGGCCGTCCCCGGTATGCCCGCTCCCATGAAGGCTCTGGCGGTAGTGCCGTTCGGACTCGAAGAAGGCTCAAAAGTCGAACTGCCGCAGCGCAAATTTGCGCTCGTAGTCGGCGAGCCCGCCGAGTTCCGCTTCTTCTCCTCTCTTACGCGCAAAAGCGACACTCCCGGCACGCTGCTGGAAGAAGTTGGCGACGATGTGGAAGAGCTTTCGCCGATCGAGGTATTTCTGCCGCCCCACACTGACGGCTCGCGTGAAGAAGTTGTTCCGGTAACCCTCGAAAGCAAGGTCACCGAAACCGGCATGCTGGAATTATGGTGCGTCGCCGCCGACGGCCGCCGCTGGAAACTTGAGTTCAACGTGCGCGAACGGGCCGCCGCCGCATGAAGCTCGTGGCTTCTATACTCAAAAGTGAGCCAGGTGAACAGCATATGAGCACCAACCGAGCGCTTCCGAAGGAACGTTACCCCAGTGTTGCCTACAAGGACGATTTCGCCGCCTGGGCTCTAAGTCAGGCAGAAGCACTGCGAACCGGCGGCCCGCTCGACTTAGCCAATCTTGCGGAGGAGATCGAATATTTGTCTAGGCACCAGCACAATGAGCTCCGCTCGCGTCTGCGTGTTCTAACGCTGCATATCCTCAAATGGCAGTACCAGCCGGAGCACCGTACTGGATCATGGGGATCTACAATTGTGGAGCAGCAGGCGCAGATACGGTCGATCTTGAAAGATTCTCCATCTCTGTCACGAATGGTGGAAAGCTATTTCAACGACGAATATTCCACCGCACGGCGGCAAGCGAGTCTCGAGACTGGCCTGGATTTATCGCGCTTTCCGGATGATGCCTCCGCCGTCCACGCTGCGGTAGTAGACGTGATCAACGAAGAGACGGATGCTCTTGACCGATACCGGCTGCCTTGAGTGTCCGTGGGGTCAGCCTTTCAAGGCTGCCGCGCCCTTTCCAGGGCGCGTTAGTTCTTCGACCCTGCCATCGGAATATGGCAACTTCCTGGAAAACTGAAACCCCATGAACATCGGCATCGATCTCGGCACCACCAATTCCGCTCTCGCCTACATCGATCCGAAAGAGGCCGCGGAAGCCGATTTTCCGCCTATCCACGTCCTCCCCATCGAGCAGCAGATCGACGCTAACCGCACCGCCGCTCTGCGCACGCTGCCATCCTTTCTGTATTTAACCGAGCCGCCGGTGGTGGGCGCGTGGGCGCGCGACCAAGGAGCGCTCGCGCCCACCCAAACCGTCCACTCCGCCAAATCCTGGCTCTCCAACTCCGAAGCCGACCGCACGGCGAAGCTTCTGCCCTGGGATGCAAGCGAAGAGGGCCGCCTGCTTTCGCCGGTGGAAGCTTCGTCCCGCTATCTCGCCTATCTTCGCGATTCCTGGGAACGCGCAAAAGGGTCTTCGCTTTCTTCCGAACAGCTTGTGCTCACCGTACCCGCCAGCTTCGACGAAGAAGCTCGCGAACTCACCGTGCAAGCGGCGCGCGATGCCGGGATCGAGAATCCGATCCTGCTCGAAGAACCCGCCGCCGCGTTCTATGCCTGGATTGCCGGGCATCTTTCGCGCTCGAATAAAGAATTGCTCGACGGGCAGCTTGTGCTCGTCTGCGATGTCGGCGGTGGCACCAGCGATTTTACTCTCGTGCGCGTCGATCGCCAAGGCGATCGCGTGCAGTTCACGCGTACCCACGTCGGCCGCCATCTGTTGCTCGGCGGAGACAATCTCGATCTGACCATTTCCTGGCTGGCTGAATCGAAACTCGGAAAAACGCTCTCCTTGCGCCAGCGCAGCGCATTGCGGCGCCGGTGCTCGGCCGCGAAAGAGAAATTGCTTGCACCGGATGGCCCGGCATCGGTGGAGATCACGATTCTGGGCGGCGGCTCGGCCCTGGTCGGCGGAACTCTGAAAACATCGGTGGCCCGCGACGAAGTACTCGAACTCGCGCTCGGCGGTTTCCTTCCGCCTTGCGAACGCAATGCGATTCCGCAGCAGGAAAAGCAAAGCGTCTTTCGCGAGCTCGGTCTCCCGTACGTCTCCGATCCCGCCGTCACCCGTCATCTGGCCGATTTCCTCCACAACTCGCCGGCAGCCGAGCGCGGCATCGACGCCATCCTTTTCAATGGTGGCTTCTTCGTGCCGCAAGTCTTTCGCGATCGTGTGCGCGATGTGGTCGAGTACTGGTTCGGCCGCAAACCCGTGATCTTTGAAAATCACGATCCCGATCTCGCGGTGGCATTGGGCGCGGCCTATTACTCCTATGTGCGCGCTTCCGGCAGCGGCGTGCTGGTGCGCGGCGGCCTGCCTCGCGCTTATTTCCTCGGCTTGCAGGATGCCGGCGCATCTTCCATTCGCGCAGTTTGCCTGATGCCGCGCGGCAGCGAAGAAGGACAGGAGATCCGTCTCGATCAGCCGGAACTGGAGCTTCTGGCGAACACGCCGGTTGCGTTTCGCCTCTACAGCTCGCTCAGCCGCACCGAGGATGCCGCGGGCGATGTGGTTTCTTTCACTCCCAGCGACGACCTGCTCGATCC
>JBOGMI010000554.1:0-4807 GCA_050746645.1 Bryobacteraceae bacterium
GGCGTGATGTAGAGCGTGAGCAACTGCGAAACGATGAGGCCGCCGCACACGGCGATGCCGAGCGGACGCCGGGCTTCGCCACCGGGCCCGGTGCCGAGCGCGATGGGCAGGGTGCCGAGAAAAGCCGCCATGGTGGTCATGATGATGGGCCGGAAGCGCTTCAGGGCTCCCTCGAAGATGGCTTCCTGGGAAGGCCTGTTCTCGGTGCGCTGCGCCTCCAGCGCGAAATCGATCATCATGATGGCGTTCTTCTGGACGATTCCGATCAGCAAAATAATGCCGACGAAGGAATACAGATTCAAGGTCTGGTTAAAGATCAGCAGGGTGATCAGCGCGCCGAGGCCCGCCGCGGGCAGTCCGGAGAGAATCGTGATCGGATGGATAAAGCTTTCGTACAGGATGCCAAGCACGAGATAGATCACCACGACGGCGATCAGCAGCAAAATGCCGAGATTGCGCAGCGATTTTTCGAATGCGGCCGCGGTGCCTGTATAGCGGAAGGTGACGGTATCGGGCATGCCGATCTGGGCCGCCGCCTGGCTGATCTGCTTGGTCGCATCGCTCAGCGGCACGCCGGGTTTGAGGTTGAACTGCAAATTCACGGCGGGCAATTGGCCGATATGGTTGACGCTCAGCGGAGCCACGGTTTGTGTGATCGCCGCCACAGCCGAGAGCGGCACCATTTTGCCCGTATCCGAACGGATATACAGGTCGTTGAGCGCGGCCGGGTCCCGCTGGTCCTTAGGCAGCACTTCCAGAATCACTTCGTATTGGTTCGAAGAGGTTGTGATGGTGCCGACCTTGCGATTTCCATAAGCGTCGTAGAGGGTGTTGGCGATATCGACGGGAGACACGCCGAGGGCTTTGGCGCGGTTGCGGTGGATGTTTACGTTCAGCCGCGGGGTGTCGAGATACAGGTCCGAGTAGACGGTCGCGATGTCCGGCAGCTTCATGAGCTTGGCTTTCAGAATCGGCGCCCAGTGATAGAGTTCGTTCACATCGGTATCCTGCAGCGCGAGCGAATACTGGGCGCGGCCTTCGTGCTGCCCCATCTGAATCAGCGGCGGCACCTTAAGGAACACCATCAGCCCGGGAATCTTCTCCGCGAACTGCTGCTCCAGGTGAGCCAGGATCGTGCTCGCCTTGGGGCGGTTCGGCGAATCCTTGAACGACATAAACAGGAAGCCCTGGTTCTGTCCGCCCATGCCCGCGCCCGAGCCGAAGTTTTCCACCCAGGGGTTCTTGGCGACGATGGCGTTGACTTTTTCCTGGAGCCGCTCCATTTCGTGGAAGGAAGTATCCTGCGCGGCCTGGCTTCCGCCGAAGGCGAAGCCTGTATCCACGGTTGGCATGAAGTCCTTCGGCATCACGACGAACAGATAGCCGGTGGCGATGGTCAGCAGAATGGCCACGGCCAAGGTAGGCGCTCTATGCCGCAGAACGATGCGGAGGGTGCGGCCATAGGAAGTGGTTAGCCAATGGACGAAATTTCCGGCATTGCGATAGAACCAGCCCTGGTGGTGCTCCGACTCGGGCCGCAGAAAGCGGCTGCACAACATGGGCGTCAGGGTCAAGGAGACGAAGCCGGAGATGAGCACGGCGACCGCAATGGTGATGGCGAACTCGCGCAGCAGCCGTCCGATGATGCCCGTCATGAACAACACGGGAATAAAGACCGCCACCAGCGAAACGGTCATCGAAACGATGGTGAAGCCGATCTGGTGCGCGCCGTCGATGGCAGCCTGCATGCGCGTCTTTCCCATCTCCAGGTGGCGCACGATGTTTTCCAGCATGACGATGGCGTCGTCCACCACGAATCCGACCGAAAGGATCATGGCCATCATGGAGAGCATGTCCACGGTGAAGCCAAGCAGAAACATGGCGGCAAAGGTGCCGAGCAGCGAAAGCGGAACCGCCAGGCTGGGAATGGCGGTCGCCGAAGCATTTCTCAGGAAGAAGAAAATCACTCCGATCACAAGCGCAATCGCGATGATTAGAGTGATTTTCACGTCGTGGATCGAGGCGCGGATTTCCTGGGAAGCGTCGAAGGCGTTGCCGACCACGACACCGGCCGGCATGGAGCGCTCCATTTGCGGCAGCAGGGCCTTAACGGCATTGGCGACCTCGACGGTGTTGGAGCCGGGCTGTTTTTTCACCGCGAGAATGATGCTGGGATGGCCGTTGATCCAGAAGCTCGACTTGGTGTCTTCGACGCTGTTGAGCACCTTGCCCAATTGATCGAGATAAACCGGGCTGCCGTTCTGGTAGGTGACAATGAGCTTGCGGAATTGCTGGGCGGTGCTCAACTGGCTGGTCGAGTTCACCGTATAAGCTTTGCTCAAACCGTACAGCGAGCCGGCCGGCATATTCACGCTGCCCGCGGCCAGGGCCGCACGCACGGTTTCGAGATCCAGATGCCGGGCGGCCAGTTTTGCCGGGTTAGCCTGAACACGAACCGCGTATTTCTGAGCGCCGAAGACCTGGACTTGCGCCACGCCGCTGGTCATCGACATGCGCCGCGCCATCATGGTCTCGGCGTATTCGTCGAGCTGGGAGAGCGGCATGGTTTGGGAAGAGACCGCGATGTAGAGGACCGGCTGCTCGGCGGGATTCACCTTGCTATAGGAAGGCGGCGAGGGCATGCCGGGCGGCAGCGCTCCCTCGGTGCGGGAGATGGCGGCTTGGACATCCTGTGCGGCGGCATCGATATTGCGGCTCAAGTCGAACTGCAGGGTGATCGACGTCGAACCCTGCGAGCTCGAAGAGGACATGCTGTTGATTCCGGCGATGTCAGAGAATTGCGCTTCGAGCGGTGTCGCGACCGAGGCGGCCATCACGTCCGGATTGGCTCCGGGCAGTGAGGCCGAAACCTGGATGGTCGGATACTCTACCGCGGGCAAATTGCTGACCGGCAGAGTGAAATAAGCGAGCAGGCCAAAGATGAGGATGCCCGCCATCACGAGGGTGGTCGCGACGGCGCGGCGAATAAACAAATCGGTAAAGCGCATCTCGAACCTCTACGAGACTTCCTTTGCGGCCGGCCGGCTGGCGGTTTGCGTGTCGGGCTTGAGCAGCTTCACCTTGGCTCCGGGCCTCAACCTCATCTGACCCTCCGAGATCACCATTTCGCCCGGATGCACGCCGCTTTCGATGACCGCCAGTTCCTGCCCTTTGCTGGTATAGTTACGCGCGACCTGAACCGGCCGGATGGTCACTTTCGAGGTCGCCGGATCCATGACCCACACGTATTTGCCGTTGGGCCCGTTCTCAACGGTTCGGGTCGGCACAACGGTCTGGTTCTGCTGCACCTGGAGCCGCAACTGCGTATTCACAAATTCTCCCGGCCACAACGTTAGATCCGGATTCTTGAACTGGGCTTTCAGGTTGACCGTGCCGGTGGTGGTATCCACAGTATTGTCGATAAATACCAGCTTGCCGGTGACCGGCTTTTCGCCATCACCGCCGGCTGTCACGAGCAGCGGCTGGCGTGCGTTGTGCTGTTGCACCTGCGGCAGCAGTTGTTCGGGCAAGCCGAAGGAGACATAGATAGGCGACATCTGCAAAAGCGTGACCAGCGCCGTCGTTCCGTTGGCGCCAACCAGATTTCCCGCGCGTACCGCAATTGCGCCCGCGCGCCCGGAGATCGGCGCTGTGATTTTCGTATAGCTGAGCTGCAACTGCTCGGCCGCCAGCTGCGCGCGATCGGCTTTCAGGGAAGCGGTAGCGCTCTTGATGGCGGCCTCGTCGGCTTCCACCGAGGCTTTGGAGGCATCTGCGGTTGCCACCGCCTGCTCGGTCTGCTCTTTGGAATTGATGCCCGCTTTGCCCAGCGCGAGCGCGCGATCGGCAACCGCCTGATTCTGCTTCAGTGTCGCCTGATCTTTCGCTTTGTTTGCCTGCGCCTGCTGCTCGAGCGCGATGTCCTTATTGATATCGGCCTGAATTTGCGCGATCTGCGCCAGCACCGGCTGGGGATCGATCTGGAATAGGAGCTGGCCCTTCCTGACGTTTTGCCCCGGTTCGAAATTCACCTCTGTAATCTGGCCCGCGATCTGCGATTTGACATCCACGCTATGGATGGCCTGCACCGTGCCCACCGCGGTTACATTCAGCGGGACGCTCTCGGATGTCGCGGCCACGGCGCGCACCGGGACGGCCTGCATCATCATCATCTTCATGGCAGCCGCTTTGGATGGCGCCTTGCTTCCGCAGGAGACAAGAAATAGGGCGGAAAGTGCAGCAATTACCAGCGCAACTACTAGTTTTGGCTTAGGAATATATCGGGACACAGTTAGGCTCTGTCGCTTCAGGAGAGGATTCACCTACATTGTCGCACATGTGCGCCTCCCCTTTGCCACTTCTAAATACGAGTGAAAACGGGGATTGTTCCGTGAAAAATTCGCTTTCGATATCTTGTAAGTCATGCGTCTCTTCGCGCTCCCGATAGCGGGACTGCTCCTGGCGGCCCTGGCGCCTGCCCAGCAACCGCAGCCGGTCCCCATTGCCAGACACGCGCTCACTCTGCTGCTCAAGCAAGACTTCACCGCGTTGCGCGCCACTTTCGACGCCAACATGAAGCAGCACGTCACTGAAGAGATGCTAAAGACCAAAGTCGCGCCGCAACTGAATGCACTGGGAGCGGCGGAAAAAATCGGCCAACCAGAGGTGCAGCGGCGCGGGCAGTATCAGGTCGTGATCTTTCCAGTCCAGTTCGCCGCGCACAAGGCTCAGGTCATTTTTACGGCCGATTCCCAAGGCAAAATCGCCGGGCTGTTTCTCAGACCCGGCCAACCTGCCTCCAAGGCGC
>JBOGMI010000555.1:0-3277 GCA_050746645.1 Bryobacteraceae bacterium
TTGAGGGTGAGACTGCATCTCTCCGAAGACGCGGGTCAGCGTGGCGAGTAGGGCGTCCAAGCCGCCGAAGAACCGATTGTGCGTGCCGTTGTTGCGGGTGTGCTGCCACAGCCGTTCGGTTGGGTTCAATTCCGGCGAGTAGGGCGGCAACTGATGCACTTCCAGCCAGTGCCGGTTGGACTTGAACCAGGCCCAGACATCGGCATGCTTGTGGTAGGAGGCGTTGTCCTGAATCAGAATTGCTCCCTGGCGGCGGTATCGCCGGGCCAGTTGTTCGAGAAAGCCGAGGTATGTGGCGGCATTGAAAATCGTATCTTGGCGATAATCGAACCGCGTGCGCCAAAGTTCGATGGCGCCGAGAATCTTCACGTTTTTGCGTTCTCCCGTTCACGGGAATTTCCGCTGGGTGCCCTACGCGGCTCCAGGTGGCGTGGAGCGTCGAATCTTGCCGGAAGCTCGCTTCGTCGGTGAAGATGAGCGCCCAGTGTCGCGACCGGGCTTTTTTTTAAGGGCGGGATAAATGCGGCGGTGCCATCGGTCCTGCGCCGCGGCATCGGCTCGCGCCAACACGACGTCCAGATGCCGCTATCCAGACCGTAAGACACCGGACCGCTGTCCAGAATGTCACCCAATTCTTGCTGTTGCTTTTCTGTCAATTCCGATGGCCGGCCCGACCGATACCCTTCCAGCAGACCATCGACTCCCTCGGCCTGATATCGCTGGAGCCAATCCGATACCTTGGATCGCGGCGCCTGCAGAATCTTTGCCAGTTCGCCGCTGGTATGCCCTTCGGAGTTCAGCACCACGGCTCGCAGCCGTTTCGCCACCCGGTATGCTCCGTCTCTTTCCGCTTCCTTGCTCAGACGGCTCAGCCGCTGATATGTGCTGGGATGTAACCGCAACAAGCGTGGAACCATGAGGCCCTCTGCGGCCAGTATCCCACACATGCCCCTTTACTTATGCGCGCCTGTATATCGGTCTCCCGGCCAAGCCCGGCGGACCGCAGCGCGTGCGTTCGTTAGAAACGAACGCAGTCGAGTTTGACATCGTTCCGGCGGACCCGGCCTGGCAAGCCCCGCAGTTAAAGGAAAATTGAGTCTCAAACTCCCATAAACGAAACGCGCCTACGCGCACTCGGTACCGCCGGTGCCGCTCGTTTCCTTGCACGCCAATATCGAGGAGATGGCGAGCCGTTCGATCGAGAGGCTCTCCTCGGACTGCTCGCGTCGCCGCATCGCGATGCCGGTGCCGATGAGATGCGGCGGCTCTTGCGCGATCCCGACTATGCGGTAACCCCGTCTTTTCTGAACGCGCTGGCCCTCCTGAGCATTCCGCCGCAGAACGCGACATGGCTCTCCATTACGGCCAAACTGCCGGCATTGCGGCAGCAATTGCGGAATGCCCTCCCGGCAAAGCGCGGTCAAGCGCTCGTGATTTCCAGGCAAACATATATGGCCGGGCTGGAGAAGTTGGCGGCCCTCAAGTTCAGTCCGGATCAGATTCGGCAGATCATTCAAACGTTCGAACAGCTTCCGCCGTCCGATCAAGAACTTTGGCTCGGCCAGCGTTGGACGCAGGTAAGCGACCCGCGCTGGATTCCCGTACTCCGAAAACTGGCTTTGCGCGACGTGAATTTCCGGCGGCCTGGAAATCCTGATCTCTATCCTGACGTCCGGATCTCTAATGCCGCGCACTATGTTTCCGCACGGCCGCCCGCGCTGCAACCTCCCAACCGTTACGATCTGCGTCCGGGCACGACGCGTCAGGCGGCTTATGCTGCTTATGAAGCCGCCGAATCGCACCTTGCCTCGCTTCTGTTTCGCTACGCCGATCGCGACGTGCTGCCCGAAGTTTTGCCCGCGATTCAGGAGCGTGTCACAGAGGGGAATTGCAGCACACAGAATTACGCGCTTGCTTATTTGCTGAAAGTGGATCCGGATGAAGCGGCCTCCGTCCTGCGGAAGGTTGCGTCGTATCGACCCTATGGCCATGCCGGTTGCGTGCAAATGATGTATTCGCAGATCGGAGCTCTCATTGCCAGCCCCGTTCTGGAACGCTTCGCGATCGAATCGCTCAACGACAATGAT
Organism: Bryobacteraceae bacterium; assembly: GCA_050746645.1. GTDB lineage: Bacteria > Acidobacteriota > Terriglobia > Bryobacterales > Bryobacteraceae > Bog-105. The sequence continues at coordinate 2,088 of JBOGMI010000555.1, forward strand.
TTGATGGTCGCTACGCAAGCGCTTCGGTATTTGCGCGACCACGGGTCCGCCCGCGCCGAACAGCCCCTCTTCGACCGTCTCGTCCGATGGAATGCGAAATGGCACGACCAATGTCCCGGAGCTAACGGGCACCGCGGGCCGCCCGAATCCAAATCTATGGGAGCGCGACTTCGGAGTGGAACTTGCTCAGGCGCTGGTACGCGGCCACGGCTGGCTCGCCGATGAAAAGCGCATCCGTCAGATCCTTTCACTTACTCTCGAACCCAACGCAAGAATGGATTTGAAAGCAGCGCTCAGTCAAGCTCAAGCCCGCCCCATTCACATCTACTTCATGGGCAAGAACGGCCCCATGTTTCTGGTGGCGCAATATCAGTTGGAATCCATGAAAGATCTCGAGAATAAGCTCTCGCAATACCCGCCGGGCACTGTCTTTCTGTGGGCCGATCGCCGTTCACCCACTTCCGAAATTCTCGATCACCAAGCCAGTCGTGAGTTAGAAGAGTGGGGCTCCGCAAAGGGTATTCACATCGAAGGGCTTTGAATTTTGCGCGCCGGCTCGTCGGCAAAATTGCCGGCCGTAAACCTATTGGAGCAGTTGAAACGTCAGAATGGCGGCGCGCCGCAGATGGAAACAAACGACATGGAAGAAGCCGCTAGCGCGGCGGACCCGCCGGCCAGGCGCAGCCGCTTACGCGGCCTGCTCCGAGGTTTGCTGGTTCAGCAACCAATCTACAGCTTGCTGTGCTTTTCCGGCCGCGGTGAAAATGGCACGCCTGTCAGCCCTGAGCACCTTCAGCCAATTTTCGATGTACGGCGCGTTGTCGATTCGTGGTTCGGTTTCAAGCTGAAGCTCGGCGGCCAGGAACGCGCTGCCATGCTCAGCGATCAATTCCTCGACGGCGTAGAGCTCCGAACCGAACCGGTTGCCGAGTTGGCGGTTGCACCGCGAAACGCTCCCGGTGAAATGCACTGTCTCATGGCCAAGCGTCGAATAAAAATAATCGGCTTTCTTGAAATATGAAAACGGCGGCATGTGGATTTCGTCGGCGGTTGAATCGTAGTCCGCGCGCATGCCGGTCTCGACGATCCGCGCTCCTGTGCGGCGGAAGAAATCCTCTGCCCGCTGAATACGCTGTGCTTCGGGTAACGCCGGCATTTCCGGGACGCTGAACCCTTCCACTTGATCGGCG
>JBOGMI010000556.1:0-1394 GCA_050746645.1 Bryobacteraceae bacterium
GCCCAGGTCTTTGTGGCGTCCCAAACGGCCGGTTTCGGGGGTACGCAGTGCGGCGGTTCCGGGTGCGCTGCGCACGCTGAGGTCGCCAGTAAGATCGGCGGAGCGCTTACCCAGAATTTCGGTCAGCTTTCCCATGGCGACGAGATCCTGGGCGCGCTTCACGTCTTTATCGCCATTGCGGCTTCCAATGCCCGAACGCGGCTGGGAGCCTCGTCTTGCGGAGGTCTGTGCACGGCGCAACCCAGCGGCTTGCTCTCGGCCCTGTTTCGCCTTCGCTTCCGATCCGCGCTGCCGGCTTCCCTGCCGGCCGTCCCCGGTTTGCGGCCCCGCGAGCGATTGCGCACTTTCTGTTTGCTTCTTTTTTCCGGAGCCGCCTTTTCCGCCGATGTGCGCGCGCAGGCCTGCCGCGAGACTGGCGAGCGCCTCCCGCATCCGTCGAAGAAGCGAAGGAGCAGAGGCCGCGTGTCCTCCCAATGCGGATACGGCTTGGTTCTGTTGCGCGCTCTTGCCGGATTCCACGCCCGGTGAAGAACCTGCACTGGCGCCGGCCGTGCCGGAGTGCTCGGATGGCCGGTTCGCGCCGCTTCGCCTGGCCATTTTCGAGCCATCGGGGGTTGGGAGCCGCCGAGAGAATACCGCTTCCGAACTGGCCGGCGCCGCGCCAGGGACCGGAATCAGCGGCCGGTGCAGGCTCAAGCTTTCGATTCTGGCATAGCGAATCGTGAAGAGAGCGAGCGAAAGGGCGAACAGTGCAGCCGCTAAAACCCATCTCCGGCGGCTGGTGAAGGGCAATGCGTCGGAGGTCCCGACGGACGCGGCAAGGTGTTCGGCTTGCTCAATTTGAAAAGATGCGGCGGTGGTTCGCGGAATGCTATCTCGCGAAAGCAGAAACCACGCGGTGGCCAGCGAATCGTTCAACCCGAGCCGCCGATCGAGCATTTGGGCCACGCGGTAGGACGGCAGTATGCGGCGGCGAATGCGAACCGCGGCGTATGCCGCGGCAGCGCCCGCGAGCAAAGCGGGCCAGAACCAGTGCAAAATATCGGTTCCCAAAACGAGCAGGACCGCCGCGCCCCCCAGCGCCACTGCGCAGGGAAATGCGGCCTGCTCCGCCACGAGCACCAGGAGCCTGCGCCGCGATGCGGCCTGCACCACTACCTCTACACCGGACACGCTGCCTCGATTTTCCCATGCAGTAGCTCTCCGCTAACATAAATGCTTACGAATGCTGCGCTTCGAAACGGCAGGAGAGTCTCATGGAGAGTGTCTGGTCGTCACGCTGACGGGTTTGCCCGCGGGCATGGCGGTCTCCTCCGAGTTCGTCAATCGGCAGCTTTGGCGGCGGCAGCAAGGCTACGGGCGCGGCGGGCGCATGAAGATCGAGAGCGACCGCG
>JBOGMI010000557.1:0-2377 GCA_050746645.1 Bryobacteraceae bacterium
CCGAAATTGCCGGCGCCGAAGGAATCTCCGAGGCGTATGCGGGCAAGCTGCTGCGGATTCTACGCTTGAACGGATTCGTGGTTGCGGCGCGCGGAATCGGCGGCTATGCTCTGGCGCGGCCGGCGAACCAGATTGTGCTGAGCGAGGTCATGGCTTTGCTCGGCGGGCGGCTGTTCGAGGGAGACTTCTGCGCCGCTCATCCCGGCCAACTGAAAAGCTGCGTACGCCTCGCGGATTGCTCCGCGCGGGTACTCTGGCGCGCCCTGCAAGACGCGGTTGATGGCGTATTAACTAAGACTACTCTGCAAGACTTACTTTTTGACGAACAGCGGATGCTGACTCACGTAAGACATCTCGGAGTATTCACTTCGCGAGTTACATGGCAATGAAAGGAGAAAGATGAGTTCTGAAAACGGTAACGGCAATATCCGCGAGTTGGCGCGCAGATTGACAGAATCGATCTACATGCCTGTGCCGCCCATTGCGATCCGCTTCACAGACGAAATACCGGAAGGTGTGCCGCAATGGGAGGGATCGGCCCCGGCGGGCTGCACTTTCTGGCAAGAAGCGGCGACGAAGGTATTCGCGACTATCCCTGACGATCACGGCATCTGTACCATTGGCATGTTCACGCACAACCTGGAGACCACCCCGGTCCAAGATAGCGACTGTAACGACTCGCTCAAGGTACTCTCGGATCTGAGTTATGTTCGGGAGCGGGATATTCCCGCCATTCCCGTCCTGAAACGGCGCTTCGCTCACGTGATTTACGGGCCGCTGGCTTCCGTGCCGCTCGCGCCCGACGTGGTGTTACTGTTCGGCAAGGCGGCACAGATGCTGATTCTAACTGAGGCGTCGCAGCAGGTGGAGGGGTCGATGCCCCCCGCCATGGGACGGCCAGCCTGCGCTGTGATTCCGCAGGTATTCAATACCGGGAAAGCAGCCTTGAGTTTGGGCTGCTGCGGAGCTCGCGCCTACGTCGATGCTTTGACCGAAGACGTAGCGCTCTGGGCGCTCCCGGGCGCCAACCTGAACGCCTACGTGGACCGTGTTGCCGCGCTGGCGAAGGCGAATGCCATTTTGACGGGCTTTCATCGAACGCGCCGCGAAGAAGTGGAAGACGGCAAGCGTCCGACGGTCAAAGAGACGCTGGCATCTATATCAGGCTGATAATAGGAAAGGCAAGCAAGGAGATTCTATGAGTTCAACCGCAACACCTGCAGAGCGGATGGTCTTTTGCGTCAAGTTTCAACGAGAGATGCCGGGGTTGAGCGAAGTCCCGTTTGATAATCCACTCGGACAGAAGATCTACGAAAACGTGTCCAAAGACGCCTGGAAGATGTGGATGGAGCATATGAAGATGCTCATGAACGAGTACCGGCTGAACCTCGGTACAGCCGATGCGCAGGAATTTCTTCTGAAGCAAATGGACGACTACTTCTTCGGAGAAGGCGCCGCTCTTCCGCCTGGCTACGTGCCGCAGACGACGCCTCAAGAGAAGTGATCCGTTGCAGCGCGGTGCCGGCCACATTTGGCGTCGACTGCTGTACGGAAGGCGTTGCGAAGCTTATAATCGCCAGTTGCGATCGGCCGTGGCAACCAGTTCGCTTGCTCTCTGATTCACGCGGCGCCGATTTCGTCGATCCGCAACAGCTTGCGCGCAGATTGCCAAGAGCCCCGCAATCATAGCCGCATATGCCCAGCCGATATGCGATGGGCTGTAGACAAACGATACGCGCGAGCCGCCGGCGGGGAGAGCGATGGACTGGAAAATCGATTGTGCGCGAATCGGTTCGCGTTTGCCGTTCACATAAGCGCGCCAGCCGGGATAATAGAGTTCCCGCCGGAGCAGTATTGCGGGCGATTTGCAGGAGGCTCGGAGCACTTTGCGCGAATCCGGCGACAATACGCAGGGTCCACCTTTGGCTTCAAAGTAGGGAGCGGGATGGGGCAGCTCGTATATGTCGGCCGCCTTGCCGCGGTACACCGGTTGCGGCGGCGCGTTTCCATTGATTTGGTTAAGCGTGATCTCCGGCGAGTAAGACATTACCCGGTGTCCTGGCACATCAATCGGCGCGATTTTGGAATTGGGCCAGATCCAAATGGCGACCGCGTGCTTCTCTGCTACGGCCGGATTGTCTATATGCGTGAAGAAATAAGAGAGGCTGCTTCCCTTGGGAATCTCGAGCGGTTGATGGAGCGGGATATCAAACTTCTGGTTATCAATCGCATGAGCCAACGGAGCAGTTCCCGAACTGCAATGGGCGCTCGCGCAAATCTTTACTTTAAGACTGCCGCTCGCCACTCCGCCATAGGTTCCGATTACGACGCCGACACTTGAGATGCGGTGAAGCGGGACTGCCGGTGTCGTGCCCGA
>JBOGMI010000558.1:0-4773 GCA_050746645.1 Bryobacteraceae bacterium
ATCCGTGAGTACAGCAACTCGGCAGGATCGCGAAGAATATCTCAAGAAGCTGCTGCAGATTTTGCCTCACTCGCCTTTCTTCAATAAATGGCTGGAGAAAACCGGCGAACTTCCGCCCGATTTCGATGCCTTGCCGAGAGTGAACACTCTCCCGGATCCGCTCAAGTTTCTGGATGGCAGACGCGTGAGCAGCACAGAGCAGTGGCACGCCCGGCGCGCCGAGATCCAGCAACTGTCCGAAAAATACGTTTGGGGCACGTTTCCGCCGAAGCCCAAGATCGATCGTGTAGTGGTGCTCAACGAGACGCATGGCAAAGGTTTTCTGGTCCGCAACGTACGTTTGCAATTCGGCCCGGGAGGGAAGGGAAGACTGCGCGTGCAATTGGTGATTCCCGACGGCGCGGGACCGTTCCCGGTTCTGGTCTGCAACACGCTGGAGGGATGGGCGCCCGCGGTGGTGCGCCGCGGATACATCTCGGCCGGATACGCGGCCAACGACTTTATGGACGATGCCGCTCCGCTGGCGCAACTCTATCCGGACTACACTTTTGCGCTTCTGCCGCGCCGCGCGTGGGTGGTCAGCGTGGTCCTCGATTACCTTGAGACCTTGCCTCAAGCCGACATCAAGCACGTGGGTATGTTCGGCTATTCGCGGAACGGCAAGACGGCCGCGATCGCGGGAGCTATCGAGGAGCGCATCTCGGCCGTGATTGCAGGAAGCACGGGTGTAGGCGGCGTGCTGCCTTGGCGCTCGGCCGGCGAGTGCCACTTTGCAGAAAGTATCGAGACCACGACACGCGAGTTCCCCACCTGGTTCGCGCCGCAACTGCGGTTTTTCTGTGGACGCGAGGATCGTCTGCCGGTGGACGGCAACCTGGTGATGGCGCTGATTGCGCCGCGCGCGATTCTGTCGGAATGGGGAAACAATGACCAGGTTTCGCAGACCTGGGGCGATGAACAGGCATATTATTCAGCGCTGAAGGTCTACGAGATGTTCGGTGTCCCGGAGCGTGTCAGCACCATGCGGGTACCCGGCTTCCATGGCGCAAACGACGAGCAGGCATGCCTCGATTGGCTCGATATTCAGTTTGACCGCTCTAGCCGCAAATGGATCAATAACCTGATCTTCGAGTGGGATTGGGAAAAATGGCGCGTCAACAGCAAGGAATCGGTGGATCTAAGCCGCTTTCCCAAGCACGAGGCCAACGATCTTCTGGATGCCGTCGCCTCCTCGGCGGATTGGAAGGCGAAGCGAGCCAATCTGCGCAAATCGGTGGTAGAGATGCTGGGGAAGGAGCCGCCGCTGGTGAAGTTGCCGCCTAGCAAGCGTGAATTAGCATTCATGAAGTTCTTCAAAAGAAGAGCGCAACCTCCGCCCACAGAGCCCGGTATCTGGAATCCTGGGCAAGTCACGCCGGAGCTGGACGCTTGGGTGATCCATAACGGCGGGACCTCATACGGCTGGCTGGAGCCGCAGAAGAGCCTCACGACGTGTCGCCGCATCACGTTCGGGGAGCGGCTTAAGGGCGATCTCTACTATCCCAGGAATGCTCCAGCCGGCGCCAAACTGCCCACCGTGATTTGGCTGCACGGATATAGCTATCCGCTCGGCTATATGTGGGTCTACCACAACGATCTGCATCCCATCCTGGCACTTGTTGCCGCCGGATACGCCGTGCTGGCCTACGATCAGAGTGGCTTCGGAAGCCGCCTTGCGGAGACCGGGCCGTTCTACGACCGCTACCCGCATTGGTCGCACATGGGCCGCATGGTCGAAGACGTTGGAGCCGCGATCGATGCACTGCAAAAAGAAAGCTTGGTGGCCTCGCGGCAGATTTCTCTATTTGGATACTCAATGGGCGGCACGGTTGCGCTTTATGCGGCCGCACTCGATTCGCGCGTGCAGGGGGTCGTTTCCATCTGCGGCTTTACGCCCATGCGCACCGATACCGTGGATCGGGGAGCCGGAGGAGTAGCGCGCTACTGCTCTCAGCGCAGCCTGATCCCGCGGCTCGGCTTCTTCGTCGGACATGAAACCCGGATACCTTACGATTTCGACGGTCTGCTGGGGATGATCGCGCCCCGGTTCGCGCTGGTGGTTGAACCGCTGCTGGATCGCGACGCTACACCCGCAGATGTGCGGAATGCGGTCGATCGGGCGAAGAAAGTATATGCGCTTTACGGCGCTGGCGGTAAATTGGCAATACGCGAGCCTTGGGACTATAACCGGCTTCCCAATAAAACACTGGATGAGACTGTGAAGTGGATGCGCGCAGCGTTCGTGTAAACGTCTATCTGTTGCGCAGTCCGGTCACGTTCCGGCAATGTTTTAGCGCCACCCGGCTGCCGTCGGCCGTGTGAACCTGCGTATCGGCGAAATTCCAGTTCTCCGCATCGGCGATGGAGCCGGCCGTTTTCGCGCGGATGTTTACATGATCGAAGCGGAAGTTTTGAATGAGATCGTTCGGATAGCCGCTCACCGAGAAAGCGCGGCGCGCTGCGGTGGCAATGAGATGCGAGATGCGCACATCGCGCAGATGCGGCAAGCCTTCCTTAGGTGGCACCGGCGTGGCCAGAATACGCCAATAATCCGGCACGTTCTTTATCCCGGGGGGAATTTTGGCATAACTGTAGCTGGGATCCCAATCCAGCGCGATTTTCACTGGAGTCCGCACACCGTCCAGATGGATGTCGCGGATATCGATGTCGCTCATGGTGCCGCCGCGTGTCCTCGCCGACTTGAACAAAATCCCGTTCGGAACGCCGGAGAGAACGCGCAGGCCGGACACATTTACGTAGTGAATGCCGCCTGAAGTTTCACTGCCGACCGTGAACCCGGCTGCTCCCGCGCGAATCGTGCAATTACGAACCGTGACATATTCCGTGGGCCGATTCACGCGCAGGCCGTCGGCGTCGCGTCCCGCTTTCATGCAAATCGCGTCGTCATTGTCCGAGATATCGCAGTTCTCTATTAAAACGTGCAAGGAGGAATCGACGTCGATGCCGTCCGTGCTCGGCCCGCGTCCGCCTATGTTATTGCGAATGGTAATTCCGTCCACCTTCAGATGATTGGAGTAACAGAGATGAACGGTCCAAAATCCGGAACGCTCCAAAGTCAGGCCTTGCAAGATAACGTTCGACGACTTGTAAACCTGAATCAGCCGCGCGCGCTTGCAATCGTAATCGGCGGCCCAGCGCAGACCTCTGGGCTGGTACTTCTTTCGCAAAGCCCAATATTGATCCCACCAATACTTGCCATTGCCATCGATCGTGCCCTTCCCGTAAATCTTTACGTTCGATTGCTTGTAGACGTTGATAAGCGCGGAAGGCCAGGTCATGTCGATGCCGGCGATGCGAGTTGGTCTTTCCGGATATGCCGATGTGTCCTGCACGCCACGAATGGTGGCGCCCTTGTCCACCCGCAATTGCATGCCGGATTTCAGAAACAGAGCGCCCGTCAGATAAATGCCGGGCTTGAAGACCACGGTTCCATGCGTGCGAGCAGCGGCATCGATCGCCTTTTGGATATATCGCGTGTCGATTGTCTTACCGTCGCCCTTCGCGCCGTAATCGGCGGCCTGAAAGACGGCTCCGTGCGCAACGGCGAGCGCCGCCAGAAATACGACCGACAGACGACAAAACACGATCGTCTGTCCCACTGCTTTAGCTCTTGTGGTGAGAGCGGCGGACGTGATGCTTGCTGGAGTGGCGTCTGCGATGGGATCTGCGCACGCGATGCCGCACCGGGTGATAGACCGCCGGAATGAGCAGCACATCGCCCGCTTCGAGCGAATCGGCGCCGCTGTTCACCGCTTCAATGCGCGACGGCCGTAAATGGTAGGTGCGTGCGACGGTTTCAATCGTTTCTCCGGCTTCCACATGGTGCAGCCGCCACGCCAGACGGTTCTTGGGCGGCACCGTTTCGAGCGCGGCCAGGGTCGTCCGCCCGGATCCTCGCGGTACGTGTACCTTCACTCCCGCCGGAGCGACGGTTCTCAGCAAAGCCGGGTTCAGCTCACGAATCAGCGAAACCGGCTGCATGGCGGCATCGGCGATCAGCTTCAGGCTAGTGGGCGCTGTCACCATGATGGTGTCGTACTGCACCGGGGGGGCCATCTCGACGTCAGTGAGCCCATAATCGGCCGGGTTTTTCGCCATGATGGTCATGGCTACGATGATGGGGACGTAATTGGCGGTCTCTTTTGGCAGCGCGTGCAACTTCACCAGCTTCCAGTAATCGGCATAACCGGTGCGTGCCACGGCGTTATCGACGGTGCCGGGCCCCGAGTCATAGGCCGCCATGGCGAGATACCAATCGCCATAGCGCGCATAGAGCCATTTCAAATATTTAGCTGCCGCCCGGGTCGAAGCTACCGGATCGAGCCGTGCATCGTAATACCGTGTGTGTTTCAGGCCGTTAAGACGCGCTGTGCTTGCCCCAAACTGCCACATTCCAACGCAATGGCGGTATGAGACGGCGCGCGGTTTAAATCCCGATTCCTCCTGCGCCAGGTAAATCAATTCCTGCGGGATACCCTCTTGCGCGAAGACCCGCTGAATCATATCCCGATACTTGCCGGAGCGCTCGAAGCCGTCCAGCAGAATTCTGCGGCCGCGCGTGGTCGAAAAGAAATGGATAAAGCTCAACACCGGGTCTGTCAGGTCGAGCGGGATTCCCGAGGCCGTCTGATGCAACTCCGCCTGCACCTTCGGGGCTAGGCTGGGATCCACCGGAAAGGTCATGTGGCTGAGTTCGTCGATGGGAGCCTTGTC
>JBOGMI010000559.1:0-12296 GCA_050746645.1 Bryobacteraceae bacterium
TCTCTACTCTGTTTTCCGAAGTGCAAACGGAAAACGAGCGGTTGTCGTTGTCAACGAAAGCGCTACAGAACACCTTTCGGCCCACGTGGACGTGGCGACCCCGGGCAAGCTTGTACTCGTAACTCCGGAAAGCCCAGACCCCATGCCGGCATCTGGCAGCATCGCAGTCCCGCCAAGAACCGCAGCGGTCGTTATGGAAACCTGATCAAGTCGCTGCGCGTTCAGTGCCGTCCCGATCCGTCTGATTGCACCATTTTGTCCGCAATCCTTTTTGTCACGCGGGCTTGGGCCCAGATCGACGTGGGCAGCGTGACAGGCACCCTCAAAGACCCCTCTGGCGCCGTGGTGCCGCGTGCCCAACTCACGCTAACGAATCACCCAACCGGTTTCGCGCAGAAAGCCCGCTCCTCGTCCACGGGAGCTTACGTTTTTGCTTCTGCACCAGTGGGCTCCTACACGCTCAAAGTCGAAGCGTCCGGATTCAAAGCCTCTGTTGCGCGGGAAGGTGGCTGTGAGCATGCCGCTGATCATGACGATGCCGAGGCCCAAAAGCGTCCCCGAAGGGGCGATCATTGCTTGCGGCACCGTGGCTATCCGGCCCCAGTGGAATGAGTTACCAACGCAACCTGGATAGTTGCGCGTCTTACCTGATCAGCGGAATGTTGTTCGAACGTGTATTCCAGATAATAGGGCAGCGTTGGATCTGACATTTCGACGTAAAGCCCCTGGCGCGGAGCCTGGTTCAAACCGCCGCGCCTTCCCGACTGGGCCAGGGAGGTCCATTCCTGGACCATGCTCCGGATGAACACGCCGGAAGAAGACTATTCCATTCCTTACACCAAGTTTGTCGAATACGGAAAGGAGTATGCGCGCAATGGCGTACGAGCCGTTCAGCTAGTCGGTTGGAATATTGGCGGCCAGGACCGCGACGATCCTTGCCTGGACACAGAACCGCATTTGGGCACCTGGCAGCAATTCCATGACGCGATTGCCAGCGTTCAGGAGCTGGGCGTAAAGGTCATCCTGTTTGGAAAATTGAACTGGGCCGATCTGACAACCAATGGGTACAAGAGCGAGTTATACAAATACCAGGCGACCGATCCTTATGGGATTCCCTATGAGCAAGGCGGGTATAGCTATGTTACTCCTACGCAGTTGGCTGGAATCAATAAGCGCCGCCGGGCGGTGATGGACTTTCTGGATCCCGCCTATCGCAGCATCGCAGAAAAACAGTTTCAAAAGATCCTAGCGCTTGGTGCTTACAGGGTGGCTATGGGACGAAATCTGTCACCACGGGCCGGTTCTCTATAGCTTCTCATCAGGTCACGGATATGTTCCGCCGGGATATATCTATGGCGGTGATCTGCCGCTGTCCGCGCAATTGCGCGCGGCTGCCGACAAAAGTCAGCCCCGATTTTCTTTTCTCCGGCGAAGGGCCCCAGGACTGGCTGATGCAGTATTTTCCCGTCGCAGAAACCGGCATAGCTGCAACGCCCATTTGCCAGTACATGAATCCCGATTGCCTCTTGCTCGCCGGCGTCAGCGGCTTCGACGATCGGGAGCGGCTGAATCAGATCCTCTTGCATCGGTACGTGATCCAATACGAGCCTTTCTACTACAAAGGCCACCTGCGGGATTTCCCTCTAACTCTGGCTTACGGGCAACAAATCGATGCGTTGCGGCGCAAATACAAAGCCTACCTATGGGATGGCAGGTTTCGCGATGCGCTTGGCGCGGATGTCAGCGCCGATGGGTCGCACCGCCATTCCGTCTTCGTCGCCGCAGACGGCAAACGAGCCGTTGTGGTCATCAATCAGGAACTCGGCAAGGCGATTACCGCCAAAGTGAGCCTGCCGAACGCAAGCGAACTTATCGTGGCCACTCCGGAGCGGCCTGACGGCGAACCCACAACGGGAGCCCTCCAAATCCCGGCACGTTCTGCCACTGTTGTCATTGAGAGGTAACGTCCCTTCCGCATCTGGATTCGCCTTTGTCCGCCGCCCGATCAAGCTGCCCGCACATACAGCCAAAGCTTCCCCAAAGCGTACTCTTTCACGGCCTTTGGTGGACGGCCGCGCGAAACCTATGGAGAGCGGCGCAGCGTAAATTCCTGCGTCCTTGCGAACTGCGATTCCCTGAAGGCAAGTTGAATGTGCCTGATGTTTGTTGGGCCGCCAAACGTAATTCGGATGATCTGTGGGCCGGGCTCCCCTGCCCGCCAGCCGGTTTCGCGATCCGAATAAAGAACGTTCTCTACGGGTGCGTCGTCGGCCTCAGAGGTCACACCGATCCCGGCGATTGCCTCGACGCCGAGCCATTCGTTGCTGGAAGAAGTAGCAGGGTGATCATCGTGTCCCAGAATCGTTTTCCGCATTGTTGTTCCCTCGGCTGCGAGTGGCCGACCTCTCGCCCTTAACTCGCTCTTCAAGTATGTTGACGCCGGAAATCGGACGTGGCGTGCTTATCGCCGCCGACTTTCATGTTACTCCAAGTGCGCGATTGTTCCTCAGAGGCGCGGAATGAGCGCAATCCTCCGTGGGCACTTGCGCTATATGCGCCTTACAAAGAATCATCTCTGCGTCCTCGAACCCTCGCCCTTATGGAGATAGAACCCGGCTAGGGCGCAGCATAGATCTACCCTTGCCGACTACCCGGATTCCTTGCGCGAAAGCCGGATGGATTTTGCCTTCCGGTAGTGGCGCCTACCGTTCCGCAGGTTGCTTATTTGGCCGGCCTAGCGCGCGCCACGCACAGGTCGGCCAGATCCGAGATATTCGCCTCGCCAACGCACATGACCGTATCCGCGCCGCCCCAGTAAATCTTCACGGTTCCATCAGGCTCCGGAACAGCCCCACAAGTGAACACGACGTTGTGAACATAGCCGGTTATTTCCCAAGGATCCTCCGGCTGCAAGATCCACGAGTCTCCCACGCCGATGATCTTTGCCGGATTCCGAAGGTCGTGAAGAGCAACCCCCAAGCGATAGATAGATCCATCCATCGTTTGGAAAACTCCGTGGTAGATAGAAAGCCATCCGCGGTCCGTTTTGATTGGTGGCGCGCCGGGACCAATCTTCATTTCATCCCAGTGATAGGGTTCTGGCTTCATAATGAGCTGTGATTCGCCCCAAAAGCGCAGATCCGGCGAATAAGAAATCCAGATTGACCAAGGGCTGATCTCGGAATGCGGCCGGTCAAGCCGCGCATACAATCCATCGAACTTCTCCGGAAAGATCACCACGTTTCGATAGTCCGCTTCCGTAATGAGCGAGACTCTTTCCACCTGCCTGAAGTCTTTCGTCTTGGCTAGTGCGATCCGCACTCCATTTCGCGAATAGGCGCTGTAGGTGATGAAGTACTCGTCTTCGATCTGAGTCACGCGTGGATCTTCCACGCCGAACTCTTCATAGGCGGCAAACGGGCTATCGCGCGCGGGAATCAGAAACGGTTCCGGATCGGCGGTAAAGTGGAACCCGTCGGGACTGCGTGCTAAGCCAATGATCGAGCGGCCGGTACGGAGATGCGAACGGAAAAGCATGATGTATTGGTCCTCATGCTTCACCACCGCCGCATTGTGGACAGTTTCCACCGGGTAAGGGATCTCCGCCTTACTAAGGATGGGGTTGTGGCTATATCGTCTGATAATGTCCGGCTTCATGACTGTCTCTTTTCTTCCAGATCAAAAATAGTCGAGTAAACGCGCTCGTACGCCTCGACCATCGTCTCGATGGAAAAGTTTTGCGCGACCCGTTGCCGGCAAGCGCTGCGATCGATTTCGGGGAGGCGCTCCAGGGCCTCGATAGCCTCGTTTACGTTCACGACCAGAAATCCAGTCCCGCCATCTTGGATCACCTCACGGCACGAGCCCAGGTCCATGGCAATAACTGGCACGCCCGCTGCATTTGCTTCAACCAGGACCAGTCCGAACCGTTCCGGGATAGTGTTCAGATGGATTAGAGCGCACGCCCGCGCGAAGAGTTCATTTTTTTCCGCTACACCCACCGGCCCGACATAGCAGATGTTGCGATCATCGATGTACGGTTTGACTTGTTCAGCAAAGTAGGACTCATCCTGGACAATGCCGGCGATAATCAAGCGACGGCCGCTCCGGCGAGCAACCTCGATTGCCAGATGAACGCCCTTATCCGGGTGAATACGGCCAAGAAAGACTAAGTCGTCACCGCCAGCTTCCTGAAAGGGATACAGCGATAGATCGATCCCGTTGTAGACTGTCGCGAGATAATTCAGGCCCAGCGCGCGATCGGAGTCGCTAATGGAAACAAAATATCCGTCACGATACTTCTCATAGACGGGCATGATTTTGGGCGAAGAAAACCCATGGATGGTAGTAAGGACCGGTGTCTTGACCAGCCTCGAATAAGTCAACGCCATGAAGTCATAGTGGCTGTGGATAAGATCAAACTCGGCAGCGTGCTCGAATACTTCAGAAATGTGAAGGTATTCGGCTACTTTGGGATCGGTGGCGCGATCTTCTTCATAACCCTGGTCTACCACTGAATGCAGACGAGCACGGGTCACGGAATCTCCGGTGGCGAACAAGGTCACATCCCAGCCCCCGGCGACAAGTCCTTCGGCGATGTTGCTCGCCACCGTCTCCCACGCGCCGTATTGCCGAGGAGGAGTTCGCCAGGCTACCGGCGACAGGATAGCCACCCTTTTATTGGCCATTTTCATGCTCCGACGATCTCACTAGTTCATGGCGGCTAGCACGTCGTTGAGCGGGACGGTCGCGAAGCCAGTGGCGTGATCGGCCACGCCATACGGAATGATCAGTTCGCCGTTGTGGACCAAAGCGCCGCACGTATAAACAACATTCGGCACATAGCCTTCTCGTTCGTTCTCATTGGGTTTGAGCAAAGGCTCGCGGAGACGGCCGATCACTTTGTCCGGATTGTCGCGGTCGAGCAGAAACGCGCCGATACAATACTTGCGCATGGGGCCGACGCCATGGCTTAGAACCAGCCACCCTGCATCGGTTTCAATCGGAGATCCGCAGTTCCCGATCTGGACCAACTCCCAGGGAAAGATAGGTTTCAGCAGCACCTTGCGTTTGTGCCAGAAGTAAACACTTTTGGAGAACATGAGATAAATGTTCTCGTTGTCTTGGCGGGAGAGCATCGCATAAAGACCGTTAATCTTGCGAGGAAAGAGCGCCATTCCCTTGTTTTCGGCAGCGGGACCATTCAGGGTGATAAATCGAAAGAAGAGGAAGTCCGATGTCTCGACCAACTGCGGCATGATTACCTTGCCATCGAACGCCGTGAAGGTAGCGTAGTAGACCTGCGTACCGTCATCATTTGCGAAGCAGACGAACCGCGCGTCTTCAACGCCATTTCGTTGCGAGGGCGTGGCTGGGAAGAGTATGCGTTCGGATAGCGACAGTTTGGGCTGGAACTGAACTTCATAGTTGGATCGGGCGAGCATCCAAATGCGCTTCGCGGTATCTTGATCGTCGCATGCTATTCCATCCGGCAGTCCTGATTGCTTTCTTTCGCTCCGGAGGCTGAACCGGAGTTCTTCGAGCGAAAATAACTCGCCGAGTTTACCGAGGACCCGGGCGGTAAATTCGTTTGTCAATCCCAGCTCAGAGAGTTTTTTAGTGAACTGTGGTCTCTCAGACAACGGATTTGGCACTTGCCGCGGCTCGGTGAGGAAGCCGGCGGCGGTGAGTACTTCGATCCGATGATCAGCTTGGATAATACCCGTCCGAAAAGTGATGGAAGAAATGTGCCCTTCCCCAGTCGCGCGCAAGCTGAGAATGAATCGCAAAGCGCCGAGCGGCAGGCCGGTTTGATCGGGGTGCGGAACGATGGAAGGATTGAACAGCGCGGCGGATTCTAGAGAGTATTCGGCCAGGAAATAGGAGCCGATCAACAATTGCCTTTGCTCGGACATCTCCTCATCCATCACGACTAGCTTGCGGATCTGTTGAAATCGTTCGAGAAAGAGTTTGGGAATTTCATTGTGTCGCTGCGAAAAGTCAGCGGAGACTTCGCTCAGCAAAGGCTCGACATGGTCTTCCGGGACCGACATGATCCTCTTGACGATCCTCCCGATGCGCTTCGGATCTCCTGGGTTGAATGGGCGCAGAAGAACGCGCGACTGGTTGGGCGTGAGTGTCGTGGTGGTACGTTTGACGTCGATTGGCATGATTAAGTACTTACTACTCTTCGACCGCGATCGGTTGCTTAAAACTCGTAAGCATGTTCTGCGCGAGCCGCATTTCCGCTAACGACAGTAAGAAAGCCAAAGTGGATTCTGCCCCCTGGTTCCCATTGACCCGATCCACATGCAACCCGTCGCGGCAGCCCCCAGTTTCGGCAGAGTAGAGTTCCAACCCGAGATCGTTCCAGCCAATGAACCAGTCGAAAGCGCGCTGCGCCTGTTCGTACCACCAGACATCCGATGTGACGCGATAGGCTTCAAGACAAGCTGATACCGTCGCTTGCGCCTCAACGGGTTGCTGGTCGAAGTTGGCGCGCTTGCCGCCATAGCGGTAAAAACCGTTACTGCCGATTGGCCGAAAGTGACCCTTCTCGGACATTTGCAGTTCCGTCAGCCAGCGTAATGCCTCGAGTCCTCGCTCATACACGGCCTGTTGTCCGGTTGCCCGTCCGCTCAGAATCAAGGCATGGGCGAGTTTGGCGTTATCGTACGACAACTCTTTTTCAAACCAGCGCCAGTCCGGCTCGGCACTTCTGTCGAAAAGGTCTACGAGCCGGGACGTGAGGCTCTCGCGAGTTTGGTTGACCAGGCTGTCGCCGCTCAACCGGTGCAAGTATTCGTGAATGCCGATGAGAGCAAACGCCCATGCGCGCGGCGAAGTGAACCGCGTCACGGCCGGTAGCGCCAAGGCGAAGAGCTGTCCCGCCATCATCTGAAAGCTTCGGAAGGGAGAACGTCCCACGCCCATACCCAACGCCCAGAGCGCGCGCCCGTGACAATCCTCCGAGCCTTGCTCGTCGAGCCAGCGGCGGTCAAAGCTCATGAAATTGTGGAACCGATTCTTCTTTCTATCGAACGCGTGATGAAGGAAAGCTCCGCAAGTGGTGGCCACAGCCCGACCGCGTTCCTGGTTCTCTCCTAATTCATCGAGCAGCACAGTCAGGATAAACGCGCGGGCATTGTCGTCCGTGCAATATCCTTCGGAAAAATTCGGGACGCTGAAAACGGCATGTTGGAGGACCCCGGTTGAGTCGGTCATCCGCGAAAGATGATCCAGCTTCAATTCCGGCAGCTCCCGCGGTCTTTGGTCGAGCGTCTTCGTGAGAAGAGATTTCCGGGAGAGCGCCGCTCCTTCCAGCCGCGATAATTCGAACGATCGCATGTAGAGCTGCGCGACGTTGCTCCAGACCATTTCACGTCCGATCCGGTAAGCGTTCTTGCGCATGGCGTGCCGGCGCGTGTCGTCGCGCAGCAAGCCAATCACCTCGCGTGCGATAGCCGGTGCATCGGCAAACGGCACTAATACGCCACGGTCTTCCGCTAATAGTTCCGCGGCGTGCCAGTATGGCGTGGAAATTACCGCTTTACCCGAGCCAAAGGTGTAGGCCAGCGTTCCCGACGTGATCTGCGCTTCATTGAGGTAAGGCGTTATGTAAAGATCCGCGGCGCCGATGAACTCTTTCAGGTTCTCGAGATCCACGAACCCGTTGTAAAACACGACGTTTTTCTCTATCTTGTTTTTCTTGGCAAGGATTTCGAGGCTGAGCCGGTAGGCTTCCCCATGTTCGCGCAGTTCGTTGGGATGAGTGCCACCCAGGACAATGTAAACAACATCGGGAAACTCCGCCAGAATACTAGGCAGGGCGTTGAATACATGTTCGATCCCCTTATTTGGCGAGAGTAGACCAAACGTGAGGAGCACCACCCGGCCTTCTACACCGAACTGGTCCTTGAAATAGGTCGGATCCACGAAGCCGACGTCGGGAATGCCATGCGGGATCAGATCGATTTTGGCCGGGGGAGCATTGTAAACCTCTTTAAGCATCTGCCGCCCACGCTCCGCCATCACCACAAGCCGTGTCGAAAGCGAGATCAACTCCTGCATCACGCGTCGCTGGTCAACCCTCGGCTCGCGCAAAACGGTATGAAGCGTGGTGACAACGGGCATCCTCAACTCACGCAGGAATGCCAGAATGTGACCGCCCGCGAGGCCGCCGAAAATGCCAAATTCGTGCTGCAAGCAAACTATGTCCACATTGCTGATGTTGAGGAAGTCCGCGGCACGCAGATAGGATGAAAGGTCCTGCTCCTCAATCTCGAAGCGTACTTCTTCCGGGTACTCGTACCCTTTCTGAAGATCGTTAACCGATACGGAGAGACACTGGCTTTGCGGATGGACGGTTGCTACGGCCGCCAGCAGGTCGGACGTGAACGTCGCAATGCCGCACTTTCGTGGCAGGTAGTCGCCGACAAAAGCAATTTTGCGGAGTTTAGAATTTTCTTTCATGGTGTGCCCGTACTCTCTCAATCGATCCGGAAATGTAACGGGTCCCTAAGATTCTGGATCTCCCGGTAGTAGTAGATCGGAGTGGGCCGTTTTCCCTTGAAACGCAGCCTCCGCAGAAACTCTATTTCCTCTTCGGTGGTGGCATCGCCGCCCAGAGTCTTATCCCTCAGGAATTCTTCCAGCCCAGGCTCTATCCCAAAGTGTTGTTCAGGCTCACGTTCAACGAATTCGAATCGCTTCGAACGGCCAACGCCCAACCTGCGGTTCAAGACAATTTCCATGCCGAAGGTCTGCAAGTCAATATCCCAAGACTCGATGAGCGGGTCCAGAAATGAGACGCAGTTTTCAACCGAGACATGGAAGACATCCGTATCGAGAAACTCGAGTATCGCTACCCGCGTCTGCTCATAACTCCGCTCGCTGAGCTGCGCGATCAGGCGGAGCCACTCTTCACTTTCTAATTCCTCTTTGGCGATCCTCTTCGCCGTATCCAAGAGCTTCTGCGTGATCAGGCGCTCCAGTTCCCCGAATGGTTCCTTTTCGAAAATCCTGCGTATTTCCTCTCGCCTCTCTGAGCTGCATTTGCGAAGAATCAGCTCTCTGAATTCTTCAAACAGAGGCTTAGGCGGCTCCGCGATCTTCTTCCTTAAGTCTTCCTGCCGCTGCAGCTCGGCCAGCTTCGAAAGCTCCTCGTTCGGAAGCTTCAAGAGCCTGCCCATCTTCTCGTAGATATCGGTGCGACCGGGCGCTGGAGGAGCCTTCTTCCGCGCCAGCAATTGCGAGATGTAGGACTCCGTGACTTGGGCGGCCGCGGCCAGGTCCTTTTGGTCAAGACCCAGCTCCTTCAAGCGGTGCTTGATCACTAGTGGGACATCCAATGCGACCCCCCTAAGCCTGGAATTAACTGATACAAGTAAAGCAGCCTAACCTAATATCGCATTTACGGGCTTGACAAGTGAAGTGAATTAACTTATATTGGTTAAGTAATAGCACACTTCTGCCTAGCCCCGCAGGTCGCTTGGCTCCGCATTAGAACCCGAAGAAGGCTCCCAACATTATGAATATCCGACCCCTGTACGACCGCATCCTGGTGAAGCGGATCGAGGAAAAAGAAGCCACGTACAAGGGCCTCATCATCCCCGACTCAGCCAAAGAGAAGCCCCAGGAAGGCGAAGTAATTGCCGTCGGTCATGGCAAAAGACTCGACAACGGCGAATTGGTCGCTCTCGACGTCCAAGTCGGCGACCGCATCCTCTTTGGAAAGTACTCCGGTAGCGAGACCAGGTTGGATGGCACTGAATACATCATCATGCGCGAGGACGACGTCCTCGGCGTTCTGAGCTCGGGCGCTCAGGCCGCGAGGAACGCCGGCTAATTCGAATTTCGACTCACAAGGAAACCCTCAATGGCAAAACAGATTATTTATAGCGACGAGTCCCGTCAGGCGATTCTGCGCGGCGTCAACCAACTCGCCGACGCAGTCAAGGTGACACTCGGCCCCAAAGGCCGCAATGTCGTTCTCGACAAGAAGTTCGGCTCGCCCACGATCACCAAAGACGGTGTCACGGTCGCGAAAGAGATCGAGCTGAAGGACCCGCTCGAGAACATGGGCGCCCAGATGGTGCGTGAGGTTGCGTCGAAGACCTCTGACATTGCCGGCGATGGGACCACCACTGCCACCATTCTGGCGCAGGCGATTTTCCGCGAAGGCGTTAAGGCGGTTACAGCGGGCGCGAACCCGATGGCCATCAAGCGCGGTATCGATAGGGCCGTCGAAGTGGCCGTTGAGGAGATCAAGAAGCTATCGAAACCCGTCTCCGGTGACATGATCGCACAGGTCGGCAGCATTTCCGCCAATAGCGATTCCACCATTGGCGACGTCATTGCCGAAGCGATGAAGAAGGTAGGCAAAGACGGCGTGATCACGGTCGAGGAATCCAAAACTATGACCACAGAGCTTGAGACCGTGGATGGCATGCAATTCGATCGCGGCTACCTTTCGCCGTACTTTGTGAGTGACGCCGAGCGCATGGAATGTGTTCTCGAAGATCCTTATATCCTGATTCACGAAAAGAAGATCGCCAGCATGAAGGACTTGCTTCCGATTCTTGAGCAAATTTCTCGCGCGGGTAGGCCGCTATTGGTGATTTCCGAGGATGTGGAAGGCGAAGCTCTGGCCACGCTCGTAGTCAACAAGCTGCGCGGAACGATCAATGTGTGCGCGGTAAAGGCGCCAGGCTTCGGTGACCGCCGCAAAGCGATGCTAGAAGATATCTCGGTTCTGACTGGCGGGAAAGCCATCATGGAAGAGACAGGTATCAAGCTCGAAGGCGTTCAGTTGGACGATCTGGGCCGAGCCAAGCGCATCACGGTGGATAAGGACAACACCACCATTGTCGACGGCGCTGGAGCGCAAAAGAGTATTGAAGGCCGGATCAAGCAACTCCGCACACAGGTCGAAGAGACCACCTCGGACTATGATCGCGAGAAGCTGCAGGAGCGGCTGGCCAAACTGGCCGGCGGCGTGGCGATCATTAAAGTCGGCGCTGCGACTGAAACCGAGATGAAGGAGAAAAAGGCACGTGTGGAGGATGCTCTGAATGCCACGCGCGCGGCGGTTGAGGAAGGCATAGTGCCGGGTGGCGGTGTTGCGTTGTTGCGCGCGTCGATCGCGCTCGCTGAGTTGAAGCTCGAAGGCGATGAACAGTTCGGCGTCACCATCGTACGCCGCGCGTGCGAGGAGCCGGTCCGCCAAATCGTTCTCAATGGCGGGGTCGAAGGCGCCATCGTCGTCGAGAAGATCAAGACTCACAACGATAAGAACTTCGGATTCAACGCTTCCACCGGCGTATACGAAGACCTGGTGAAGGCAGGCGTTATCGATCCCACAAAGGTGACCCGCACAGCTCTTCAGAATGCTTCTTCCATCGCCTCTCTCATGCTGACAACGGAAGCCATGATCTGCTCGGTTGTGGAAGATTCAGGTAACTAAATCGGATGACACTCATCACCTTGAAACTCACGCTTGAAGAACTGGAGTTAATGACCACTCTAGTATCGGATCAGCTATTTCGCAGAGAGTTCATCGACCCTAAAATGCCTGGCCACAAATCCAACCCCGAAGAGATGAAGCTCGGAAAGGCGCTAGTGGCCCGCATGAAACTGATGGTCGATCCGGACGCTGCAAAGAGGATCCCCATTCCCGGCAATAAACATGTAACGATTTCGTAAGGAGCATAATGCGCAGTTCAGTCTCATGGGATTCCGTCAAGACGCGGGATTCCGCGTGTTTGCATTTGAAGGCACTGCAGCAGATCACACTCGGACCGCATACACGGTCCGGGCCGATCTTGCTCTTACGAGGAAACATGGCATCCGCGTCCAGGAACTCCCCCTCGTCGGCGAGGACGTCCGCGATTCACACGACGCGTCGAATTTCTTAAAGCCGAAAGCAGAAAACTGCACAAAATCAAATTCAACAAAGACGAGGGATTCAGCTAAGTGGTGCGGATGGGGAGACTTGAACTCCCACGCCCTTGCGGGCGCTGGAACCTAAATCCAGTGCGTCTGCCAATTCCGCCACATCCGCCCGCGGAGAGAAACTGATTCAGCGTAACATTTCGATCAAGCGCCCGCGCGCACCGAACCGCCCGCTCTGGTCTTCAGAAAACTGAGAAACTCTTGCGGATTGCGGGTGAGTTGTGGGAACGTGGCAATGGTGTTTTGATCCGCGTCGAGGATCGCGTAGAAAGGAATCGAAACAGTCGAAAACTTCTGATCTTCGAGCTTCTGGTTCTTCTCGGATTCAGCGTCCGTCCCATCGG
>JBOGMI010000560.1:0-4671 GCA_050746645.1 Bryobacteraceae bacterium
TGAGTTACAAATTTATTTAGTTCTCCCGGCGCGCGCTTTGGATACGCTTGCGCAAGAGCAGCGCGAGCGCGAATGCCGGCAGTATCAGGAAAAAGGTTGCGGGCTCCGGAACAGCGGACATCCCGCCGCCACCGCCGGAAACCGGCGTTGCGGAGATATTCAGCGCATAGGCGCTGGTCCGCGAATTACCCTGAGCATCCACAAACGAGCTTCCGCCGGATCCCAGGTCGAACGTAAATCCATCGGAGAGATTGGTCGCCATGGGCGATTGCTGGGTCAGCCAGTCGGTGAGCGCCACGGTGTAGCTGCCCGCCGGCGCGTTGGAATCGCTCAAATAAGCGTCCAAAGCCCAGCCGTTTGAGGAATCGGGATTCGCGATGGGCGATGTTCCCGCGGTTACTTCGTTCGCAACATAGTTACCCGCCGAATCGAACAATACAAGCGAGGGCTGAAATCCGCCCGCACTGGTGGTTGTGCCGTCCAGATTCGTGCCGCCGCCGTAAGATGTCGTGTAGATGGTCACATCCGACGCCGAAGACAGCGTGAAGTTCTGCAAAAAGGGAGTCGCTTGACTCGCCAGTGTTCCCGTGTACGTTTGCGACAGCGAGGCCGCGCCGGCCACGCTTCCGCTTATTCCCGCGAACACAACGGCCGCCAAAGCCAGGTTCGCGCATCTGCTTACCATTCGTTTCTCCTCCTCGTTGAGTATGCGGAACATTTGTCCCGTCATTTGCATGTACGCTGCAACGTGGCGGATCGGATGAGAAATCAGGAACTCTTCCCGGTACTAGGAAAGCAAGTACTTTTTGTGTAGTCATTTCGCGCCCGCTGCGTCTATCGAACGGGTAAGTTTATTACCGACGCGCCTTGGCGCCAGGCTTGGGCAGCGAGCGAACCAGTTGCTCGGCGTCTTTTTCCGCGAGCGAGAAAGAGAGATGGACGGCGCTGCCATTCGCTGTGATATTCAGATTCTGAGCGGCGCCGAGGGTGGCGAGATAAGGATCGGACGGATGGCTGATGCGCGCCAGCGCCGCCATGCCGCGAAGGACGACCGAGAGTGCTTCCGCTTCGCCAGACGATCCGGTGACGGCATCGGCGGTGACGGGAATGGGATCGGCGAAGCGCAGACCGCCGCTGGCCTGCTTAATGGTACGGATTGCAGCCGCGGCAGTTTTCTGGTTGACCTGGGGAGCGGCGAGTGCGCCTGCCGAAAGCGAGGCGAACCAGGCATCGTTGTTTCCGGCGACGTGTTCGATCAGCTTGCGCAGCTCCGGATTGAGCGCCGGAGGCGCACTCTTGCGGCGAATGATGGTCTCGACCGTGGAAACATCGGCGATGACGGCAATGCCTGGAGCCGGAAAACCCATGGCGCTTTTGGCGGTGTGGTTGGAGTTCAGGATCAAAGCCGCGCCTCGATAGGTTTCCACCACCAAGCCGCGGCTCTTCGCGGTCGCCTCAATGCGGCTGGGGCTGAAATGGCCGCGCGCCAGGATCTCGCCCGCCGAGTTGGGGTTTCCTGTCCCGGCAAAGACAAAATCGTGCACGTCACGGCGCATATCGAATCCTGTTTTCGATAGGAATGCCTTGAAATTGCTGTCGCTGGCGGCAACCCGGTCCACGAGCATTTCTCCGAACTGCGAGTTGCGCGCGCGGCTGGCGTCGATAGCGGCGACCACGCGCGAATCCGGCGGCACAAGCGCCAGTAAGCCCGCGTCCTTCGCGGCAAACGCGCTGGCGGTGGCAAGCGTAAAAGCGAAAGTGAAGAAAACGGCTGTTCGCAGCATCTTGCTTCACTGTACGCCGTAGCATTTTCCAGACACAGTGTGATAGGTTCACAGGGAGTATGAGGCACAGTGTACTTTTGCTGGCGGGCACGCTTTTGCTGTGTGTGAACGCGCTGGCAGCCGGCTCCTGGGAGCCACTGTTCAACGGCAAGAACCTCGATGGATGGAAAGCCTACGGCCACGAAACCTGGAAGGTCGATAACGGAACGATTCTGGGAGAGAGTTCCAGCGGGAAGTACGGCTACTTAATGACCACGCAGAATTACAAGAATTTTGTCGTACGCCTGAAGTTCAATTGCGCAACGGAGGGCAACAGCGGGTTGTTTTTCCACGCGCACATCACCGGGACCAATCCTAAGTGGGGTCCCGACATCGTGGGGCTACAAGCGGAAATCGATCCTGCACGGCATTCCGGCGGCATTTATGAAAGCGGCGGGCGCGGCTGGGTGGCGATGCCGACGCGGGCCGGAGAAAAAGCGATCAAGCCGGCCGGGCAATGGAACAGCATGGAGCTTTCTGTCCAAGGCAATCACATCGTGACGCATTTGAATGGGCTGCAGATCGTGGACTACACCTACGAGCCCGCGCGCTTCACAGATGGAGAGATCGGACTGCAGATTCACACCGGGATGCACGGCTTTCGCATCCGGTTTAAGGATATTGAGTTGAAGAGGCTGCCCTAGAAAGAGGCGGGTATGAACAATCGACGGGATTTTCTGAAGCTATCGGCAGCCGCGGCGCTGGCGGGAACCGGGTTTGCGGCGGCTCCTCCGCGCGGCTACCAGCCCATGGCGCTAGGGATCATTATCGGCATCGGCAACGATCCCGAAGCGGCCATGGCCAAAGTCCACAGCCTGGAGATGCACACCTGCCAGATCGAAGCGGGGCATCTCGACGACGATCTGATCCGGAAGCTTCGTGCGGCGCTGGATAAGTATCAAATTGTCGTCACGGCGCTCGGAACCAGCGGACCCGGCCCGTATATCTATAACTTCTACGACGGCCCGCTGACGCTGGGCGTGATTCCTCGCACTTACCGGGCGCAGCGGATCGAGAAGCTGAAGAAGTTTTCCGATTTCGCCAAACAACTGAACATTCCGGCGATCCGGATTCACGCGGGATTCATTCCCGAGGACCCGAACGACCATCTCTATCACGAAGCGGTGGAAACCCTGCACGATGTAATCAGCCACTGCAAGAAAAACGGCCAGCAGTTTCTTTATGAGACCGGCACCGAGACGCCGATCACCCTGCTGCGGGCGATCAAGGACATCGGCTTGGACAATCAGGGCGTAAACCTCGATACAGCCAATCTGATTCTTTATGACAAAGCAAATCCGCTGGACGCGCTGGACATACTCGGCCCTTACGTGCAGAACACGCATGCCAAGGATGGTCTTTATCCAACCAATCCGCACGATCTCGGAAAAGAAGTGGCAATTCCGCACGGCAAGGTGGACTTTCCGAAGATCATCGCGCGGCTGAAGAAATTGAACTACCAGGGACCGATTACGATTGAACGGGAGATCTCCGGGCCGCGGCAGATCGAGGATGTCAAGCGCGAGCGGGACTATTTAAGAAAACTGATTGAATCCTGAAAGGAGAAAGCATGAGCAACGAATCCGGACACAAAGTAGGGCGAAGGGAATTTATAGGCGCCGCCGCGGGCTTCATGATTATGCAGCCGCAGTTGGTGCGCGGAACGGCGGCGAATTCGGACCTGCGCGTGGGCTTGCTGGGCTGCGGGGGCCGCGGGACGGCGGACACGACGTACCTGATCGGGACCGGGAAAGCGCGGCTGGTGGCGCTGGCGGATTTATTCCAGGACAAGCTGGATAAAGCGAAGGCGCATTTCGACGAGCTGCAGCAGAAGAAAGGCTTCGCGCCCATCGAGAAGTCGCTGATGTTTCGCGGGCCGAAGGCGTTTGAGCAGATCGCGAATTCAAAGGAAGTGGATGTAATCGTCATTACCACGCCGCCGTACTTCCATCCGCAGCATCTGGATGCCGTGGTAACCGCGGGCAAACACGTCTACTGCGAGAAGCCGGTGTCGGTGGATCCGCACGGCTGCACGTGGGTGCTGGACTCGGGGCGGCGGGCGCAAGGAAAGTTGAGCCTCGAAGTGGGATTTCAGCTACGCAATGCGCCGCCACTCGTGGAGCAGGTGAAACGGATTCACGGCGGAGCGCTGGGGAACATCGTTTCCGGGGCGGGGCATTATTTCTCCGGCTATCTTCAGAAGCGTACGTGGTCCAACGCCTCGCTCGACGAGCGCAAGATCCGCAATTGGGTTCACTACCGGATTCTCTCGGGCGACATTATCGTGGAGCAGAATATCCACGTGATTGATATGTGTAACTGGATTCTACAGGGGACTCCGGTCAAAGCGACGGCCTCGGCCAGCAATAAATACCGGCCCGATCCCGGCAATGCGTCTACCAACTACAGCGTGGTTTTCCAGTATCCAAATAACGTAAGTATGACGTTCGGCTCGACGCAGTTTGACAAAGGATGGTCGGACGTGGGCTGGAGATTTTTTGGCACCAAAGGCGTTTCCGAAGCGCACTACTCCGGCCCGGTTGCGATTTACGGGGAGCAGGAGTGGAAATGGACGCCTGAGGGGGCGGAATCGGGAGACGGGAGTTCTTCCGCCGCGGGAGTTTCTCACCATCCCCTGAAGCAAGCGGACCCGGAAAAGAAGAAGTCTTTCGTTGACAGCATTCTGAGCGGGAATTTCCATAACCAAGCGGCGGAGGGCGTGGAATCGACGATCAGTTGCATGATGGCGCGCAAAGCTGCCTATACGGGCGAAGAAGTCAGCTATGAAGGCATCGCAAGTTCGGGCGAGCACTGGGACGACGAGATCGATTTGAACCAGTTCGCCTGA
>JBOGMI010000561.1:0-3297 GCA_050746645.1 Bryobacteraceae bacterium
AAATATTGCGGTGGCAGCCGATGCATGTGACCGCGCCAGCCGTTCGGCAGATAACCGCCGCGAGACAGCCGCGCTCTGCGCCGGGTGTTCACTTCATGGCGGTAATTGGAACGATTGTAGTCCTGCCGCAGCCGCTGCTGATCCTGTGCCCGGAAGTTATATGACGGCATACGCTGGTGGCCTCGCTCGCGGGCGGTTTGCGTGTGATTCCGATTTCCGCGCTCCTGCTGAGCGTGTTCCGCATGTGCCCGGTTGCTGTTGTGTTGGGTCTGCGTACTGTGATGCTCCTGGGCTTTCTTTTCGTGTTCGTGATTGGTCTTCCCGTGCTCTTTCCCGTGCTCATGATTGGCGTTGGAATTTTGATCGTGTTGGTCTTGCGGCGCCGCGCCATACGCGGAAACCACTGGCAGGCATAAAAAACCCGCTGCCGCGAGATTCAAGAATAAGACTCGAATAGCCTTCATATATGTTCCCTCGTGACTCCTCTGAAGATAGGATGCCGGAAGCTTATGTCTTGTTTCGTAACGGCGGTCCGGGTGTGCAAATGGCAATGAGAGAAGTTGCCGGCCAGGGCAAATAGGGGTCCAGCCGCCGCGCAAGCGGCACCGCGCGATCGAACAGCGCAAGCTGCAACCGGCTCAGTTTCCTCCGGCCGAGCAGTTTTGCGTTCAGCAGCCAACCGGGGTACGTAGCGCGATTGAAGGGAAACATCCGCTCAATCGAGAAGCCCGCCGCGTGAACTTTGGTCTCGAATTCTTCCTTGGTGTAGCGTCGGAAATGCCCGAGAATCCGGTCGAAGCTTCCGAATGCGAAAGGGCCTTGAGGAACCAGCAGTATGGCACGCCCTCCCGGCTTCAAAGAAGAATGAATGTTGCGAAGGCCCGCCAGATCGTTCTCCACGTGTTCCAGCACGTTCAGGCAAATGATCGTATCCATCCGGCCGCGAAAAGGCTCGAAGTCTTGCGCATTCGACACGTCGCAAATGGCGGTAGATATATGGGACCGGCAACGCATCAGCGCGGCCACCCGATTCACGTATTCGCCGTCGAGATCGGTAACCACATAGCGGCGGCGTCCGGCGCACAGCAGCCGCGTCAAATTACCGATCCCCGCTCCGATTTCCAAAACGTCGTCGCCCACGTAGGGCAAAATCGCATCCGCCATCCACTGGTTAAAGCGGGTAGCGTTTTCCATGGCGCACAACATCGCCGAGGCCGGGTTTAGGTGGAGATCGCTGGAAAAAGCCGCGCGCAGAATCGTTCCCACCAGGGCGAATGCGTCTCGCGGACGAATCTTCTTTCCTTCCGCATAACTCCGGCCGTGATAATTGGCGGGCACTTCGACGATTCGTGCATGCCGCCTTGCAAACTTGACCGGCAGCTCCGCGTCGAAGCCGAAGCGCTCCGATTCGAGCGGGATGGTCCGGGCCAGCGAAGTGCGAAACGCCTTCAAACCGCTCGCCATATCCGTCAGCTTGAGACCGGCCGCCGCATTGGCCAGGTTAGTCAGTAACTTATTAGCCGCGGCTTGTCTAAGATAGCGAGCGCGGTTCCCGCCGGGAACCAGGAAACGCGATCCAATAACGAGATCGGCCTCGCCGGCAAGCAGCGGGCTGAGGATGCGCGCATAATCGGCGGGATCGTATTCTAAGTCGGCATCCTGAACGATGGAAAATTCGCCGCAAGCCGCGGCCAGTGCCGTTCGGATCGCCGCCGATTTGCCTCGGTTTTCGGGATGACGCAGCAGCCGGAGCTGGAAACCGGGATGGTCGCGCATGTATTGTTCGACAACCCGAGCGGACCGATCGGAAGAGCCGTCGTCGACGACGATCGCTTCGCTCGCGATGTCACCGGCGCATACTCGGTCGAGCACTTCCCCGATGAATTTCTCTTCGTTGTACAGAGGAATGAGAACCGAAACCGATGGGCGTTGCATGCTCTGATCTATTCGGACCGGTATGGCTTCAAAGAGGGTGGCCAAACGTCGGGGTCGAACATCCATGCGGTGCGGCGCGGAAAATACTGCAGCAATTCTCTATTTTCCGACGCGCCCAGGTCCCGCGCCCAGACCACGTGCGCCCGGTCGATATCGGCGGCGTTGTGAATCCAATCGTGAAACATGTGCCGCGGGCCATAATGAACGAACACAAGTTGCTTGCCCGGAAGAGTTGCAAGCCGATGCGCGATCGCGAAGCGGCCTTCCGGATCGCCAAAATCGATATAGTCCCAGCTATCGTATTTGTTCATCGAGGCCGCGGTATCGATGCCCGCCGTCAAATGCAGCCCATACCAAAACAGGAAGTGCGCCGCGCAGACGATGACAATCGCCTGAACGATATAGCGGGCATTGATCCGCTCCAGCCCCATGATCGCAGCAAGCAGGAACAGGCAAGCCTCGGCGGCGATGTAATGTGGATAGAAATAAGGATAGAAGGTAGTGCCAAGAGCAAAAAGAACCAATACCGCCAGGACCCAAAGCGCGGTTCTGCTACGAAACGCAGTAATAAGAAAGACGGCGAACGCGATATACAGCGGGGCGAGCAGGAAAAAGCGGTAGAAGCGAATGCGCCGGACAAGCCGATGCCAATATCCGGCGGGCGTATCGTGCCCGTCGCCATGCACCAGAGTCTGCGCCTCGTAGTCGATTTTCTCCTGATGACTCAGCTTGTGATGGGGAGTCGGATTCGGCTGGAATGTAAATGTTGTGGGCACGCCATATTCGTAACGGCTCAATTGATAGGGAAGCGTAGTCCAGCTTCCGGTGACCGCTTTGTCTTGCGCCAGCGTGAGCACAATTCCCGGCAGTGTGGCGAGGCAGATAATCGGAACTGCACGCGCGAGCAAGCGGAGCTTAGCGGGTATGGCGATGACAAAGTACAAACCCGCGCCTATCACTAAAAAGATTGATTCAAACGGCCTCGTGAGGATCGAAATCGCAAGACCTGCTCCGAGAATCGCTCCGTACCGCCAGTGGCCGGTCTCGCGCAGGCGTGGCAGCGATCCGAATACCAGACATCCACCGCATGCGGTCACCGCCCCGCCCCAATAGCTATTTGTCCAGTAACTCAGCGGGCCAAATTCGACGACAGCCAGCAATCCTCCGAGAAATGCCCAGGGCGGCGCCACCCAGCCTCGCAGCATCCAGTAACACAGAGCGCATAATGCGGAAACGGAGAGTAGAACTCCAGCCCATTGAATGCCAAAAACGAGTTCCCCAATCGCCAGCGCAATCCCTTGGCCCAATGGATAAATCGAGCTGTAAGTCGGCTGCTGGAGGATAAATGGGGTTTCGAAAAAC
>JBOGMI010000562.1:0-2229 GCA_050746645.1 Bryobacteraceae bacterium
CGGGCGTGTTCGTCCAGATGCGGCCACATGCCCGCGAAGTACCGGCCGAGTTGCGCATCGACATCCATGCCCAACCGATAACACAATAGAACGGTAGTTGTAAATATTATTTATTTACGTCTTCTAAGTATCAGGCCCAAGGCGGCGAAGCCCGTAATCGAAGCTTTGCCAGCCTGCGGAGGTCGCATCGATGGGCGGATGCTCCTCTAAACTGCGGAGAATGAAGCTGCGGCTATAGCGCCGTCCGGATGCGCCGACCTCCCAATAGTCCGGTGCTGTGGCGCGTTCGAAATCCTCCATTGAGGTGCCGAAGTCCTTGGTATGGAAGATTGGTTCGCGGCGAATAAGGTCGTCGAAGACCGGCTGCAGATCCGGTGCAATCTGAATGAACATGCAAGATGGATTTTAGCCTGTCAGCGGCTTCTCTCTCAGCAAGTCTTCCAGATCGCCCATCTTGTCGTTGAGCACGTTCAGTTTGCGCGCCAGGCCTTGGATCTCCGATTCGGCTGTGCGGTTCACCTGGAAATCCAGTTCGCTGCGCACGCGGTCTTTGGCGTCCTGGCGGTTCTGGCTCATCATGATGATCGGCGCTTGAAACGCGGCCAGCATCGACAGGAATAGATTCAGGAGAATGAACGGATAACGATCCCATGCCAACGAACCGAGGCTCAAGTTGATCGAAACGTAAACCAGGATAAACACGCAAAACGAGATGATGAAGATCCAGGAGCCGCCGAATCTGGCAGTCGAGTCGGCAACGCGTTCTCCCAAAGTTGTGCCTTCTTCGATCACGTCGTTGGGATTGCGTGTGGCTCGGGTACGAACCAATTTCTGAGCGGCGTGAAACTGGCGTCCGAGCACGGTGAGCAGATCCATGCCAGCCATCGGCTTCCGCTGCAACAGGACCGTTATGTCGTGGCGGTCGATCTCGATGCATTCGGTCTCCTGGAGCGCCGTGGCGCTGGTTTGGTGCGGCGTCTCGTCCATCATCGAGGCGAAACCGAAAAACTCGCCCGCGCCCGGCTGATCCACGATCACCTCCTGGCCGTCCTCGTCCACCGTGCTGACCTGTACCGCTCCCGACACGACAACGTAGGCCTGGCGCGGCGGGTCGCCAAGCTTATAGATGCGCTGCCGTGGCACGAACGTTTTCATCTCAACCTGCCCCGCCAGCACGGCCATTTCTTCGTCGTCCAGCAGAGCAAACAGGGGGATCTGCTTCAGGGTCTCCATATTCAGGGCCATTTCACTCACCTCGTCCGCTAACCAGGGTAGCCACTTGACAATCGGTAACCGAGCGGTTACGATTGATTCGTAATTGAATGGTTACGCATCGCGGCAGGTCGAACAGCATGGTTTTCCGGGCGATCGCCGATCCCACACGGCGGGAAATCCTGCGACTGTTGCGGCAACGGCGGCACACAGTGGGAGAAATCGCGGCGAATTTTCGGACCAGCCGGCCGGCGATCTCCAAGCATCTGCGCCTGCTGCGCTCGGCGGGTTTGGTGGTTACGCACAAGCATGGGACAGCAAGCATCTGCGGCTTGAATGCGAAGCCGCTCCGTGCCGTGGGCCAATGGCTTCAGGACTATGAAGCGTTCTGGGGTGAGAGCCTGCGGGGCCTTAAGAATTACATCGAGAATAGGGAAGCCCAAAAGCGAAAACGCCGTAAAGGGAGGAATTCATGAATCTAACAAGCGCAAGCGACACAATCGTTCAGGAAATCACGATCCGTGGCTCCGCGGAGGAGATCTTCCAGGCATTGACGAATCCTGCTCAACTAGTCCAGTGGTGGGGATCGGAGGGGCGATTCGAAACCAAGCAGGTGGAGTCGGATTTGCGTCCATGCGGTAAATGGTCGATGAGCGGCGCAGGAATGGGGGGCAAACCTTTCCATGTAAGTGGAGAATACCGCGAAATTGAGCGTCCGCGGCTGCTCGTCTTCACCTGGCTGCCCAACTGGCAGGGCGATGCGACCGAGAGCGTGGTGCGGTTCGAGCTGGAAGAAACCGGCAGTATTACCAAGGTTCGCTTGACGCACTCCGGTCTCACGACAGAGAGTTCGCGAAACAGCCATAAGGGATGGCCTCAGATCCTCGCCGGGCTGCAAACTTATGTCGAACAGCAGCACTAACTTTTCGTAAGCTCTGCCTCAAAGCCGATGGCATCTTGCAGGATTTTTCCGCTTTGAAAAGGAGTTTGTGCCAGTAATTGTTCAAAACCCGGTTT
>JBOGMI010000563.1:0-2151 GCA_050746645.1 Bryobacteraceae bacterium
CCAGAACAAGATTGGACATAATCAGCCTTTAAATTGGAGCGGTTTCCCATTCATCGTTGTATCTCGGATGTTTACCGACTTGACGTGCTCGAAAAATGCGCCTTTCGCAGCGGCGTTGAAGGTGCAACGGGAGATGGTCACGCCGCTGATGGGATCGTTCGCGTAGCCGCGGAAGAAGACCGCGTACTTGCTTTTTTGGCAGGTTACATCGGAAACAGCGATGTTTTTCACCGCCGGCGGGAACGGTCCGCATTCACCTTCTTCGTAAAAGAAATCGACCGAGATGGCCGCATCGGCGACCTGCCCGATGGTGACCTGCGCAAACGTGATGTTTTCGATCACGCCACCGCGGTAGGAATTGGTTTTGATGCGCAATCCGCGCTGGAGGTGCGGGCTGCTCATGCGGCAGCGCTCCACCACGATGTTCTTGATGCCGCCGGAGACTTCGCTGCCGATGGAGACGCCGCCGTGGCCGTCTTCCATATGGCAGTCCTGAATGAATACGTTTTCGCAAGGTATGCCGACTCGCCGGCCATCGCGATTGCGCCCCGATTTCACAGCGATGCAATCGTCGCCGGTGCTGAAGGTGCAATTCGAGATGAGAACGTCGCGCGAGGCTTCCGGATCGCAGCCGTCGTTGTTGGGCCCATGGCTGTCGATGTGAATGTTGCGAACCGTCACGTTGCGGCAGAGCACCGGATTCAATTCCCACATCGGCGAAGCCTTCATGCGGAAGTCTTCGAGCAGTACGTTGGTGCACCGGTAGGGCTGAACAAAGTTGGGGCGCAGATAGTGGCCCTTGCCGAAAACGCGGCGCTTTACCGGGACGTCGTTCTGGCCCATGGCGAATAGTTTCTTGCGGTCGTGGTGGAGGTTCGGCTGGCCAGGCTTCCAGCCGCCACGCCTGCTGCCTGCCCAGGGCCACCAATGCTCTTGATCCGCTTGTCCATCGAGCATGCCCGGGCCGGTCACTGCGACGTTTTGTTTCTCGAAAGCATAAATAAAAGGCGAGTAGTTCATGCACTCGACGCCTTCATAGCGTGTGAAGACGGCCGGCAGATAGTCGCTGGGATCCTGGCTGAACAGCAGCGTGGCCTCTTCGGTCAGATGGAGATTCACGTTGCTTTCGAGGTGAATCGCGCCAGTGAGAAAGCGGCCTTTGGGCACGACGACACGTCCGCCGCCCGCCGCGCTGCAGGCTTGGACTGCCTTGAGGATGGCAGCGGTGCATTTTGTACCGCCGCCGGCGACAGCGCCGAATTTTGTAATGTCGAAGGTCCGCCGGGGAAAGATGGGCGGCCGGATGCGCGGTTTGCCGGCGGTCGGCGCGGCCCGCAGTCCGCAAGCAGCGGTCAGGGCCAAGGCATCTTGCAATAAAGCGCGGCGTGTAAGAAAGAGGCTCAAATGAAAGAACTATAGACGGTGCGCGGCCTCAGCGTCAATCAAATGAACTGAATCGGTCGTTTAGAAATGCTAAACGCGCGGATGCATTTCCAGGTGATTTGCATTAGCCGGCGGAACTGGCCAGGGCGCGGTTGATTTCGTCGCGCAGATCGAGATTGCGGACCAATCGCAGCAGATAATTGGGGTGCAGGCCGAGCAGGCGGGCGGCTTGCTTGTAATCGCCATTGCCTTGGGCGTAAGCATCGAGGATTGCCTCGCGCTTGGCTTGGCCTACCGAATGATGGTACTTGGCGCCGCCTTCGCGCGGGGCGGTTTCGAGCAGGATCTCCGGTAGATCCTCGGGCAGTACGACTTCCGAGAGGCCGAGCACGACGGCACGCTCCATGGCATTTTCCAGCTCGCGCACATTGCCGGGCCAGGAGTATTCGAGGAGCAGGTTCTCCGCTTGCCGGGAAAGGCCGGAGACGCGGCGTTTGCAGCGTTCGGACGAGCGCTGGAGAAAATAATGGGCGAGCAGCGGAATATCCTCCGGATGGTCCCGCAGCGCGGGCGAATGCAGCGCAACCACGTTCAGCCGGTGATAAAGGTCCTCGCGAAACTTGCCCTCGCGGACATCGGCCGCCAGGTCGCGATTGCTGGCGGCGATGACGCGGATATCGAGCGCATGCGTTTGGGCGCCGCCGACGCGCTCGAATTCGCGCTGCTGCAGGACGCGCAGGAGCTTGGCTTGCAGAGGCGACGCGAGCT
>JBOGMI010000564.1:0-1175 GCA_050746645.1 Bryobacteraceae bacterium
AGTTAACTCTCCTGCAGCCGTCTCCTTAAATAGTCACGCTTCTGTCCGGCATCCAGATCGTAGGCGGTGACCACACGAATTTTCTCCTTACGCTCGGTGACCACTACGGCAAGCAGGCGTCCGAGATCCGACTCGCCGTAGTAAACGTAGCGGGTTTCCTGCTGGACCACCTGTCCATAGATCAGAATGGGGTCATTGGAAAGAGCCTGCTCGACTTCGCTTTGCTTGATCCCGTGCGCTCGGATCTTGCCGAGATTGTGTTCGTCCCAATCGAACATCCGCCTTCTCTATATTGTATATGCAAAGCATATGTAGCGGTCCTAAGAGGAATCTGCGCGGTTTGACTCGCACCTTTTGTTTTCGTGATCTGCTAGAAGGAAAGGCATGAGCAATTTCTCTGAATCGATGGTCACCACTGGATTCGAGCTGGACGGGTTTCGGATTACGAGGAATCTCGGCATCGTGCGCGGGATCACGGTACGGTCGCGCTCGGCGCTGGGATCGTTTGCCGGAGCGCTGCAGACGTTCGTCGGAGGCAATATTACGGTTTACACTGAGCTTTGCGAAAAGGCGCGCACGGAGGCGTTCGAGTTGATGCTACAGCACGCTGCAGCGATGGGCGCGAATGCGGTGATCGGGATGCGTTACGACGCCAACGAAGTCACCGACGGCGTGACTGAAGTGCTCGCCTATGGCACGGCGGTGGTGGTTGCGCGCGATTCGTGATTATTGGCCGCTGGTGTATTCCCTGTACCAACGGGCGACGGTGCTCGTGGGCATCTTGCCTGTGTAGATAATGACGCGATAGCGGAAGCGCAAGGATTGCCCTGGCTTCATCGTGTAGCCGCCGGGTGTCGTAGAATCTGGATCGAATTGCTTTTCGCCGAACGGATTCACCGCAAATAAGCCATAGGCTCGGGCATGCCAGCGCGGCGGGTGCTTGTAGTTGTGGGGATTGTCCAAAATGGCAATCCCAACCTGGCGGCCATCGACGGTTCCTTGGTAGGTCGCCCAATTAGCGCGTTTGCCCCAAACGTTTTTCTCGCCGAGCGCGCCCTTTGAATTGCGGATGACGCCGCCGTGCCGGCCATTCATGCTATCGGCAACGCGAATGGCGAAGAATCCTTCTTTGGTGTCAGCGAACTTCGCCTGCCGGATTGCGGTCAGCGTGGAAT
>JBOGMI010000565.1:0-1176 GCA_050746645.1 Bryobacteraceae bacterium
GTGTGTAAACGGAAGCCCATTGAGAGAGGGGATGAAAGCTCCAGCGATACTCCATCGTCCGGGCCACGTAAGCCAGGCAACGATAGGTTGAGATTTCGCCGCCCGTCACTTCCATGGCTTTGGTTCTGCGTTTGAATTCTTTGTTCAGCCGCTCGATCGGATTCGTTGTCCGCAACACCGTCCAGTAAGTGGCATCAAACTGAAAGAAGGTCAGCAGCGAATCCAGATCCTTCTCGATCCTCCCGACGGCCGAAGGAAACAGCTTCCCCCAACGGTCTTTCACCGCAAAGAACGCCGTCCTCGCCGCCGCTTCATTCGCCGCATAGAAAACCTTGTTCAGATCCTTCGAGAATTCTTCCCGCTCGGCCTTCCGCACCTGTCGGCACGCGTTCGCTTTGGCGTGCTTTTGGCAGCGTTGCGTCCGCGCCCGTGCAAAAAACTTCTTGAAGATGCCTTCCAGTCCCGGCAGCCCGTCCATGATCCCCAACTCGACGGCGCCTCCGTCCAGACCCCGCTCCAGCAGGCCGCCGAAGACGTTTTCCCATAAATCCGCTCGTTCCCGGTCGCCCATCTCCAGAGCCAGCACTTCAAAACATTCGCCCTCTTCGCTCACGCCTAACACCGCGCAGAAACTCTGCCGGCTCACCCGCCGATTGATCCGTACCGCAAAGTTCGCCCCGTCGATGTACAGAAACTTGTACTTCCGCCCTTCCAGCCGCCGCGTCCGCCAACCCTCCAAATCCGCGCTCGCTCGCGCCACGATCCGCGAAATCTG
The DNA here is from genome assembly GCA_050746645.1 of Bryobacteraceae bacterium. Classification (GTDB taxonomy): domain Bacteria; phylum Acidobacteriota; class Terriglobia; order Bryobacterales; family Bryobacteraceae; genus Bog-105. Next base: position 776 of record JBOGMI010000565.1, read on the forward strand.
CTTCGAGTCGTACTTCCGCCCCAGGTGCTTCTCCGTGATCCGCGCCAGGTCCCGTGTCGAACACCCCGCCAGAAATACTTCCGCTAACAAAGCCTCCAGCTCCGCATCCTGCCCCTTCCGTTCCGGCAGCCACGCCGATTCAAATTCCCCTTTCCGGTCCCGCGGCACTTTTAACCCGATCCGCCCTAATCCGAAAAAGTTGATGTCCCGCGACCGGTAGCCATTCCGGTAATTGTCATGCTTCTCGTCCAGCGGCGCATGCCGACCTCGCCCCAGAAATTCGTCCCGCTCCGCCTCCAGCAGACTATTAATCCAAACTTGCATCTTCTCCAGCAAATACCTCTTCAAAGAACGCTTCTGTTTTTCGTCTTTCCCGGACCTCAGGTTTTCTTGAGCGCCCC
>JBOGMI010000566.1:0-2924 GCA_050746645.1 Bryobacteraceae bacterium
TGCGGATGAATTTCCTGAGATTGGAGATTGCCATACCACATCTCGCGGCGCCACAGATGCGCATCCGGCGCGGGCGCGCTGAGGTCTCCGAGGCACGGATATTCCGCAGTTTCGATCACGAGCGAGGAATTGTTCGCGAGCGACGATTCGAATTTCAGTGTGTCGCCATCGAGCGTTACCGTTGCTGTAAAGCGGATTGGCAGGACACCGCCGTGTTCGCTGAGGAGATTGTTCCATTCGAGGTTTACGCGATTGCCGATCTTCTCGACCTTCACCGCGTGCTGCTTCTGGCCCAGGATGAAGTTATCCCGCCTGTTGGGAAGCGGAGCGAGCATGCGGAAGGAGACTCCGAGTTCGGGACGGCGATGAATCTTCCAGCCGGACTGCTTTCGTTCCAGTCCGGTCAAGGCGCCGCTCGCTGAGTCGAAACTCACTCGGAAATGCGAGTTTTCCAAGACCACCTCGTTCGCAGACTCAGCGCTTGCGGCTTGAGGAAGACTCATAGCCACTGCCGTTCCGGCAAATTGCTTGAGCAGCGTGCGGCGGGTTGGGTTTTCAGCGTTTGAATTGGTGGACATGGTTTACTTCGCACTTAAGTTTTTGGCGACCAGCACAGCAACGTCCAGCGGTCCGAGCGATACTTTGGTCACGCCGGAATTTCCGGCGAGCAAATCATGCATCGGCTGTGGCAAGGCGATATCGTTGTGTGCCGTCTCGGTGAGGTTCAATAAAAAATAAAAAATCGTCTGTAAATCTTCGCGGCTTGTCACTTCGACGCCATACGGGGCCGTGAGGAGTGGCGAAAAGTTCCCGGTTCTGCCGACCTCGCGTGCCAAAGTTTCATGAAAACGATTTTCGGCGCAATCGGTTCCGACATAGAAAACCCAGCCCTGTCCGTAGCGGTTGCGGGTGATTGCGGGAAGGCCGGCCATGCGGCCGCCGCGGAAAGCCGCGATCGGCTCGGCGCCGTGGAGCGTGAGGAATTCCAACATCGTACGCGGAGGGAAAATCGTTTCCTCGCCGGAGAAGACGATTCCAAGTTCGTCATATAGTTTCTTACTCAGCGAACCGTGTGCCGGGCCGTTCTCGACCAGATCGAGGCAGGATTCTGCTGTGACTCCTGCGATGTCTTCGAAGACACCAGGCGAGAGCACGCGCCTCATGCTGTTATCCATATATTGCGTGCCTGCGCGGTAATTCAGCACCAGAATCCCACCTTCCCGCACAAAGGCTTTCAAACGGGTCGCCGAGGCGTCATCAATCAGGTGCAAATTGGGGGCAAGAATCAACTTGTAACTGGAAAAACCTACCGACAACGGAGCGATGTCGATATTTCGCTGCAAAACTTTGATGCCATTGTAGTAGCGCATCGCTTCGCCGTCATAGCGGCGATTCTTGTCGCCTACGCTCCAAAATCCCTGCGACCACTCGTTCGTGAAATCGTATAGGAGAGCGATATCTGCGCGGGTGACCGCTCCTGCGAGGCGCGGCCCAAGCCGCGCGAACTCCCGAGCAATCTGCATGAAGACCGGCTTTTCCGGATTTATGGAACCATCGAATCGCTTGATCAGAGAAGGCCGGTATTGTTCGTTACCGACGATCGGCCGGCGCCACTCGAAATAGATGTGGCCGTGGCTCCCGTGAGCGAGATTGATATAAGCCTGCAATCGCAGCCCTTGCGGCAGCGCATTAGAGGGCAAATAGGCGATCTGCTCGGCGCAAATGAAGCGCTGATGCGGTCCGGCATTCCGGCAGAAATCGTTGTTGAACCCTGAAATGTACTGACGCTGAAAATCGGAGAGTCCCGGCGCGCTGCAGTAATTATCCCAAGCCGCCGCGGTTAGAAAATCCGCGCCGGAAAAGACATCTACAGACCAAGTCGCCGAGGGCCAGTTTGTGTAAATGAATTGGTCTTTCGTTTTTTCGCGCAGAATTGCGGCTTGCCGCCGGAGGTGGTTGAGAAACGAATCCGAAAAGAAGCGGCGGTAATCCAGGCTGATCGCCGGCTGCCATCCGCCTTCCGCCGAATTGTACGGGAAATGGATCTGGGACCAGTCCGTGTACTCGTTGCTCCAGAATGCGCCGTTCCAGGTGTGATTGAGCGCCTTCAGCGTGCCATAGCGTTTCTTGAGCCACTCCTGAAACGCCCGCTCGGAAACTCGGTCATATGCCTCGAACGGAAAACCCGGCTCATTGTCGAGCTGCCAGCCGATGACGCCCGGATGATGCCCGTAATGCGCCGCCAGGGCCGAAACGATACGCGCGCATGCGTCCAGGTAATTCTGGCTGCTGGTGCAATAACCCTTACGGCCGCCGTACGTGTAGGGACCATTTTTGTTGGCACTCAGAACGTCGGGATGGAGTTGGTACAGCCAGGGAGGCACGGATGCAGTGGGAGTGCCAAGGATAACCTTGATCCCGTGCCGATTCGCAAGCGCGATTGCCCGATCCATCCAGCCGAAGTCGAACTGGCCCGGTGCAGGTTCGAAACAGGCCCAGGCGAACTCGCCCATGCGGACCGTATTGATTCCCAATTCCTGCATCTGGCGGAAATCGGTTTCCCATTCCGATGGCTTCCACCATTCCGGATAATATGCGGCCCCGAGCATATAGCCGTTCCAGGGCGAGTTGGCCTTTTCGGCAGAGGAACTGTCCGTCTCAAGCGGTGTTTCGCCCTCCATGAGCGCGCCGAGACTTACGAGTCCAGCTAGTTTACCGAAAGTTCTTCGATCCATGGTTTCCTCAGTAACTTATGTGGCCGGCTTCGGCTTCGCCATGGCGGCGTAGTATTTCCTCGCAAGAACGAATAGCGCGATGGTCCCCAGCAGCGGCATGACCGCGGCAATCATGAAGACAGTCCTGTAAGAGTGGTAGTCCACGAGAAACCCCGTAAGGAGCGGGAAAAGCAATCCGGTCAGGCCGCC
>JBOGMI010000567.1:0-8218 GCA_050746645.1 Bryobacteraceae bacterium
GCAAGCACTGCGCGCGCGCCGGATGCCTGGAGAGTTGTCCCACAGGCGCCATCATCCGCAATGAATTTGGCGCCGTTTATGTGCAGCCGGATGTCTGTAATGGTTGCGGCTATTGCATCGTGAACTGTCCTTTCGGCGTGATCGACCGCCGCGAAGACGACGGGCGCGCCTGGAAATGCACGTTGTGCTACGACCGCCTCAAAGAAGAGCTGATTCCAGCCTGCGCCAAAGCCTGCCCCACCGAATCGATTCAGTTCGGCGATCTCGAAACGCTTCAGACGAACGCGCAGGCGCGTGTCGAAAAGCTGCACACGCAAGGCCTGTCCGATGCCTATCTTTACGGCGAAGATGCCGCCGGCCAGCCCGGCACCGAGGGCCTGCACGCATTCTTTCTATTGATGGATAAACCGGAGGTTTATAACTTACCGCCCGATCCTGTCGTCCCGACGAAGAAAGTGAAAGCTGCCTGGATCTCGATGGCGGTAGGAGCGGCGGCTATGGCCGCGGCCGCGGTTGGATCGGTGCTCTTCAATCGGAAAAGGACATGACCGATCCAACCTATTATGATCGTCCTCTGCTCCAGGAATCCGTTTGGACCTGGGCCATTCCGGCTTATTATTTCGTGGGCGGTTTGACCGGTTCTGCGCTCGTGCTCGCCGCCGCCGCGCAGCTTCAGAACCCCGACCGTCAGGGAGGGGAATCTCCGCGCGAGCGCCTGGTTCGCCGCTGCCGTTGGATCGGCGTGATCGGTGCGGGTGTTAGCGCGGTTCTGCTGATTTACGATCTCGGCCGGCCGGCGCGCTTCCTTAACATGCTGCGTGTGTTTCGTCCCACCTCGCCCATGAACATGGGTGCATGGATTCTAGCCGGGACAGGCGCAACCAGCGCCGGCGCATTGCTGTTGGGAACACGCTCCGGTTTGCTCGGCAGGCTTGGTGAAGCGTACGGCTACATCGCCGGAATTTTCGGCGCGGGCCTCGCGACGTATACCGGCGTCCTCGTAGCCAATACGGCGGTCCCCGTTTGGCAGGAATCGCGGCGCATGCTGCCCGTTCTGTTCGGCGCTTCCGCGATGTCCAGCCTCGGCTCAGTGTTCGAGATGTGTGTGGAAGATGCCGAGGAGCGCGGCATCGCGAAGACGTTCGGAACCCTCGGAATCGCAGCGGAACTCGCAGCCGGCATCGTGATGGAGAAGCAGGCTTCTTCGGTTGCGCGCGTGGGGCGCCCGTTCCGGCGCGGCTTCAGCGGCTTGTTATGGCGCAGCGCGCAGATATTAACCGCTGCCAGCCTCCTCGTGCGGAACAGAAGCGCCGCCGGAGCCCTGGGAATCGCCGGCTCTCTGCTCCTACGCTTTGCCGTCGAGCGCGCCGGGACTGCCTCGGCACGGGATCCGCGCGCGTCGTTCCATCTTGAACGCGACCGCGCAACGCGCCGCTGACGCCGTGGCCTAAACTGGAAAGCGCGATGACACGCGGCCAAGCTTGGGAAATCGTCTGCGAATTCGTACAAAGCGACAGTCTGCGCCGGCACATGCTCGCTGTCGAGGCCTGCATGACGGCCTATGCGGAAAAATTCGAGCAGGACCGCGAGTTATGGGCGGTGACCGCCCTGCTGCACGACTTCGATTGGGAGATTCACCCTCAGGCGCCGGACCATCCTATGAAAGGCGAGCCGATGCTCGCTGAGCGCGGTGTGCCGAAAGAGATTCGCCACGCTATCCTTTCACATGCCGACTACAGCGGCGTCTCCCGCGATTCGCTGCTCGAGCACGCGCTGTTTGCGTGCGACGAACTTTCCGGCTTTCTCACCGCCTGCGCCTATGTCAAACCCGGTAAGAGCATTACCGAAGTAAATACAGCTTCCGTCCGGCGGAAAATCAAAGACAAAGCATTTGCCCGCAACGTCAGCCGCGAGGATATTGTAAAGGGAGCCGAGGAACTCGGCATCCCTTTAGACGAACACATCGCTTTCTGCATTGAAGCTATGAAAACGCACGCCGAAGCTCTGGGGCTGGCCGGCAAGGCGTCCGATTAATGCCGATCCTTGACGATTTGGAATTGAGCCAAATCGTGAGTGAGCGCTCTCCGGCTGCTGACTTGTAAGTTGTTCTTCTTCAGGATCTCCTTGAGATCGTTGATAACGTCGGTTAATTTGCCCTTGTCGAACTTACCTACGGTCAGTTTGCGGTCGAACATAGAGAGATTTTTCTGGGCCGTCTGGTAGCGCTCCAGTTGATCCCCATTGTTCGGTTCCAGCCGGTTGGCCATGCGCAAGTCGTTCTGAGTGTTCTCGATTAGCGTGCGAAGCCGGCTGTTCGGCCCATGCGGACCATAACCATAAGCAGGCGTGCGCGGCGCCACCTGCGCGGGCGCAGCCACAGCGGGCGTCGCCGACAGCGTCACCAGCCCCATCCCCGTAGAAAATGCCGCCGCGAGCAGGCAGTTGAATATTTTCATGTTCACCTCCGCTTGTTAGACGCCCGCCATGGGACAAATGCGATGCCCGTAGCTTTGCAGAGGCAAATTCTCTGAAACCTGCTTCCGTCAGTACAGCGTGAGAGGGATGCTCTTGGAGCTGAAACTCAGGCCGAATGTGAAGTGATTATCGTGCCGTGCGCCGAATGCGCCAAGCCCTCCGTACTCAATAAAGTCGTAACGGAGGTTTGCTGCGACGTACCGGAAGAGATTATGCCCGTAGGAGGCGGTAAGGTTTTCGGATGAATAACCATAGTTGATTGTATTCGAGATGCTGCTGAGCCGGTTATAAGACGCGCCAACGGAAAATACAGAGTTGCGCAAATTGTAACTATAAACGCCTCCGATATACCGGTTCCGCGATGCCAGGAAAACGCCGTTGCCGGAGCTGACGCCCTGGCCTCCACTTATGCTGAATTGAGACCGGCGATACAGATGGGATATCGTGCCGGTAAGCGACGGGATAAATTGCGAGTTGTGATAGGCTCCGACCTCGTATCCGCTAAGCGTCTGCCCGGTGCCGGTGATGATGGTGATGGGCACAGTGATGATGCCTGACGCGTTGCTCCTGACCAGTCCCACGGAAGCGGAAGCGGTCCAGCGTCGAGAGAAGGCGTGCGTGATGGTCCCGTAGATTCCGTTCAAGTGGTCGGAGCCGGCATGGCGTTGATAGCGAAAATAGCTATAGGAGTATCTACCGCCAACCGTGGTTCGGCCGGTAAGCTGGTAATCGGCGCCGATAGATGCGCCAACATCGTTGGCTCCGATTCCGCGAGGACCATTGTAGCGATACAGGGAATAGAACCCGCTGAACACATAACTTAAGCGGCGAGTCTGGCGATAGGTCAGGCTGATCGAGCTTGAGGCAAATCTGGTTTGGGAAGAGAATGGGTTGGTGACCACCGGGTTGGTGTTGGTGGCCTGGGTGCTGTAATAGGATTCGCCATACAGATAAATGCCGGCTGCTTCCGAAAGCGACAGAGCCCACCTCTTGCTGAACTGTTTCGTGTAGCCTAAGACTAGATTTTGCGTCGGGCCGCTGGCGAAAAAACTGCTGTTGTAGTGCTGGTAAGCGCCGGAGTAGCTAAGGCCGAGCGTGGCGGTTTTCCACACGTGCGACAGTTGAATGCCCCCGCCAAGCGCGTAGCCAAAGCTGCCGGTTGTTTTGCCGTTGGCAAGAATCTGTGAGTTTGTGTCGTAAGCCCCGTTGCCATAGGCAAACACATTAAAAAAATTGTGCTGCAAGATCCCGCTCGCTAATGTGAACGGATTGTAAAACCCCTGATTATTTTCCTGTGTGTTCTGTTGTTGCTGCCCAAAAACGGGAAATGCAACCAGAGATACGAGAACCAATGCGCTGAGCCTCACCGGCCCTCCTTTTGAATTTTTCAGTCTGCCGAACGGTTTCTCCGGTGTCAAGCAAGGAAGTTGCTTTACGCATGCTCTTATTCTCATTGGTTTAGGCGAATAATGCTCTCACTTTCTCCGCGTCGGCAGGTTCGCCGAACTTAGCCCCGTTCAGTTCGGGGGCAGCCGTCCGGGCAAGGCCCAGGAGGACTGACCCCGCTCCGGTTTCAATGAAGCACGTATACCCCTCCTGCGCGATCCGGCGGACGGTTTCGGTCCAGCGGACCGGGTTGGGAATCTGCTGAAATAATCCCTCGCGGGCCTCGGCGGCGGCGGTGATCTGCCGGGCCTGCCAGTTGTTCACCAATGGGACTCGTAAATTCCGGATTGGTGTCGTCTCCAGATCAGGCTTCAGCCTCTCCTGGGCAGGACGCATGAGGGGAGAATGGAACGGCGCACTCACCGGCAGCGGGATCGCCCGCTTCGCGCCGGCCGCCTTGGCCAGCGCCATGGCGCGCTCCACCGCGGCGGTGTGGCCCGCGATAACGACCTGATCCGGCGAATTGAAGTTGGCCGCGGTGACCACCTCGCCCTGTGCCGCCTCGGCAAGAACCCAGTCCAGTTTTCCATCGGGCAATCTCAAGATCGCGGCCATGGCGCCTACGCCCTGGGGCACGGCCTCCTGCATGTAGCGGCCGCGTTTCTTGACCAGCCGGAGCGCGTCGGCGAACTCCAGCGCGCCCGCCGCCACCAGCGCTGAATACTCGCCGAGGCTATGACCTGCCACTATGCCGGGCGTATACCCTTCGGACGCCAGCACCCGCCAGGCGGCAACCGAAACCGCGAGCAGCGCCGGCTGGGTGTTCTCGGTTTTCTTCAATTCCTCCTCCGGCCCCTCGAAGCAAATGCGCGACAACTCCATGCCGAGCGCCGCGTCGGCTTCTTCGAAGGTTTCGCGCGCCTGTGGGTAAGCATCCGCGAGGAGCTTGCCCATGCCCGCATATTGAGACCCCTGGCCGGGGAAGAAAAAAGCCGTCTTGGACACTGGATCTCATTGTAGTTGCACACCTGAGCCGGAATCTGTTTTATAGTGGAGGCAGAAATGAAAAAGAAGCCGATTGCCGAACCGATCATCTCGCCTGAGATTTTGGAAATGGCGAAGCGGTCGCTGCACTCGGAAAAGCCGCACGCCCAAAAACATTGTGCGGTGTGCGGCGCCGTATGCAGTCCCCCGACCGGGCCGCATCCGGCCGACGATCTCTGCTGGGTCTGCCGCCGCTTGAAGATCAGCGCCTGGCGCGATGCCGACCAGCAATTGTCCGCCCCGGAGTAGGGCAAAAGCCCCCTCCTTGACACTCGGGGTTCTGAAAACAGCCGCGCCGGAGGGTGGGCTTCAGTCCGCATGGAGCTGCAAGCTTCGCACTCCTCATTCGAGTTTCACCGGCGGAGGGAAAACCGGGAATTGAGGGCGTCAGGGAACCGGAATGGTCCCCTGACGAGGAGATTAAGTTCAGGAAAAATTAGCCGACCGTCGCGTGGCACGACTGCATCAGCATGCGGTTCATCTGATCTTTGAGAAATAGTTTGAGCTTTTTGAGGCGCTGCTCCTCGATCTCGTCCGCGCCCGTGACGTGGGGTTTGGACTCGATCTCTTCGATCTGCTTCTTAATTTGCGCATGCTGCTCGGCGAGCGAGCGGAATTGAGTGTCAGTAGCGAGCAGATGCGCTTTCATGTCTTCTTGCGGTTGATTCTCCATGCAGGATTCTCCTTATCCAGTGTGATCGAACGACCGCGCCGAGTCTGGTTCTGAGGTTTGGGAGAAGGAATCTGGCTCGGTGGGTATGAGTGCATGTCTTCACTCGCGGATAGCTTTTTTGAGTCTTCGCCTCGCTGAGGGGCGCGGGCTCATCACCAGCGGCCAGCCGCACTTCATAATTAGCACTATTTCATCTTCATGACAATAGCCGCTTCGACCGGAGAGCGGTAATAATCGGCGCGGCGGCCTGCGCGAACGAACCCGATTTTGCCATACAAAGCCAATCCGGCCCGGTTGGACTCGCGGACTTCGAGAAAATGAACACCGCCGTGGGCGAGTTCTTCCCGGAGAAGAGCGGTTGCGACGCCCTTGCGCCGAAAGGCAGGTACGACTGCCAGGTTCAGGATTTCGCGCTCGGCGGGAGCATCCTTACCGCCCGCAAATGTTTGGCGGGAAACCAGAAACCCGGCGACGGCCTTCTCCACTTCGATCACAATGCAGTCGTAGGCGAGAAAACTCTCCGCATCCCAATGCTCGCGAGCAAACGATTGCCGCTCGATGGTGAGCAAAGCGGGTAGATCCGCCCGGATTGCGGAACGAAGCAAGAACGTCACCGGAGCTGCAAACTCACGACGGTTCCGGCGGTGCGAAACGAATGATCCGGCTCGACAGCATACACGATGGACACCTGGCGCGTCGGCCGCTGCGGCCCACAGACAAGGCCATCGGGAGGGCGATTCCTGAGCAAAAGCCGGACCGTCTGGCCGTTTCGCCGCTTCACCGAAAGACGCGTCGCGGTATGCAGGCAATCGACAGCGGTCAGGGTTCCGGCCAGTTTCTTGTGCGGAAAGGCCGTGTTCCAGGGAACTGCCTTTTCGGGCGGGGCATCACCGGCGGTAGCGGTTACGGCTTGATTGGCGGCTTTCTCCGCGGCCTGAATGCGGGCCATCTGAGCGCCTTGAGCCTGCTCTTCGGCCTCGATGGCGGCGTTCTGCTCGCGCCGGGCCGCGGCCTCTTCGTCGTTCAGCCGCTGCTGCTCGGAAGCGGCTTGCATCTCGTGAATGTGAGCCGCTTTGGCTGGGGTCGGGGCGGACTGCTCGGCGCGCAGCCAGGATCCCTCCGCCGCAGTCGATTCGCCGTTGGCGGTTTCGGCCTTGGCCAGCTCAATCCAATAGCCTGTTGCGCGCGGATCGAGCTGGACGGCCTTCTTAAGCAACTTCTCGCGGCGGTGCGAATCGGCGGTGAGTCCGGCTTCCACGGCCAGCGGCTTTGCCCAACGCGCATTCAGTTGCGTAGCTTTTTTCAAAAGCGCGAAGGCTCTGGCGGGAGGAGCCGTTTGCGCTACGGCAACGTAAACCGCAGCGCTTTGTGAGCCTGCCGCGATCGCCTTTTCGAGAAATGGCAGCGGATCTCGTTTTTCGAGTTTGGCCACCTGCGCCAGACCCTCATAGGCCAGCACGGCTGCCGTTCCGCCCGCGTTAACTACTGATTTAAAAGCACCTTCTGCGGAATTGGGTTTGTTTCGCAATTCCGCATCGGCGATGTAGACGGCGGCGAGTCCGGGCGCCAGCGGTTGCTCGCCGAGATCGCGCTTGGGATTGAGCGGCCGGCCGGAAACCGACACCGGCTGCCAATCATGCGAAGCCAGATTCGCCTTTGCTTCGCGCTCCAGATCGGCCTGGGGCTTGACGAATGCGTTCGTCTCGGCAGCGTGCATCGTGGAGCCGCTCTTCAGGCTGGCCAGGAAGATGTGGAAGGTTGCGCGGTAATCGAAGTTGGTAGCGAAAAGCTGCATGCGCGCCCAAGCCAGATCGGGATGCGCCGGAGCGCCGCCCCAGGTGACCCGGCTGCCGTGCGCCTGAAGCGTGGAAAAAAGCTCGCGCAGGCCCGATTCCACTTCGGTGGGCAGACGCGGCGTGTTGGCATCGAGGAAAATACCCGCCAGCGCGCCCAGCGGAACCTGCGCTCCCTGGCGGCAGACCAGCAGATACTGGCCGTTTTGCAGTTCAAACCCAACTTGCGGCGGAACTTCTTCGTTGGTGAAGACCACCCGAATGGGCCAAGTGCTTTCGAGGTCTTGTGTTTCGAGCAAACCGCCGAGCACCCAGCGAACCTGCTCCATTTGCGTGAGCTCGTGGCGGGCTTGGCCGATATCGCCCTCGGTATCGACGCTAAACGGGCCGATGCTGAGCTCCGTCCAGCCGCTGCCGTGAGAAAAAGGATGCGGCCGCGCGATCAGAGTCGCAGAGAAGGCCACGAAGGCGAGGGAGAGAGAAAATCTGGACCAGCTTGCCACTGCTATTTGATACCAGCTTAGACCTGTTTGGCTTTGGCATAGTTGGCACGCATTTATCACTTCGTAAACCATGCATCGGTCCGAATTTCAAAACTTGGCGATCGAGCGATTTGAGGACGCCGATGCCCTGCTCAAGGCTGGCCGGTACGGCTGCGCATATTACATCTGCGGTTATGCTGTTGAATGCGCCTTAAAAACTTGCATTGCACGGCGGACGAGAGAAGGCGATTTTCCTCCGAAAAATGCCCAAACCTATTACAGCCACGACCTGACGAAACTCGTTGAGATTGCCGGTCTGGCTACCGCTTTGAGAGGGAAAGCCGCTGCCGACCCAGAGTTCGACG
>JBOGMI010000568.1:0-2097 GCA_050746645.1 Bryobacteraceae bacterium
CCGCCTGAATCACGCGGTCGGCCGGCACCGCTTTCATGCAGCGATGGTCGATGGGGCACTCGCGCAGCAGACAAGGGCTGCACTCCACCGCTTCGCGAACCACGCGAGTGTGCTCGCCCGTAGGGCCGGTGGCTTCGTCATCGGTGGCACCAAAAACCGCAACCGTCGGCACACCAAGCGCCGAGGCGATGTGCATCGGCCCGGAATCGTTCGTTAGGTAGACCTCGCAGGCCGCGGCGAGTTCGATGAACTCGGAAAGTGTGGTCGAGCCGGCGAAATTGTGAGCGGCCGCGCCGCGTGTTGCGGCCGCCACCCGCACGCTTTCGCAGATCTCCCTTTCCTGCTTCGCGCCGAAGATGGCGATGGAAGCCCCACGCTCGCGGGCGATAGCAGCGGCGGCCTCGGCGAACCGTTCGGGAAGCCATCGTTTCGCGCCTCCGTAAGCTGCGCCTGGGCTGACTCCGACCACAGGACCGTGAATCGAAGCCCTTTCGAAGCGCCCTCGCCCCAGTTCCCTTGCGACCTGCGCTTTCGCCAGCCGGATCGGTTCCTCTTCCCCATAACTCGTAATCAAACCCGCCCGCGAGAGCAATTCCAAATAGTAGAAACGCTGATGCGGCGGAAGATCCCCGCGGGCAGGCACAGCAATGGGATGCGTGAGCAGCCACTCGCGCGCATCGCGATCGTAGCCGATGCGGACGGGAATTCTCGCGGCCCACACAAACAGAGCCGATTCGAAGGAGTTCGGCATCAAGATGGCGCAATCGAATCCGCGGCGGCGCAGCTCCGCAGCGATCTTGCATTTTTGCCGGAAGCCATCCCAATTTTTCGCCGCATCGTAAGGAAGCAGTTCGTCGCAAAACGGCTCCGAAGCGTACAGCGCCGCCACCCAGGGCCGCGCCAGGATGGATATGCGCGCCGAGGGATAGCGTGCGCGCAGAGCCGCCAGCGCAGGGATACACATCACCGCGTCGCCGACCCAATTGGCGGCGCGAATCAGAATGTTGCGGAACTCCATCGGATTCTGCTGGTTTTCCTCAGCATAGAACGGCGGCGAAGTCGGATGGTACGGTCCAACGCATGGCCGGCTGCTCTTCCGGTTTGGTTTCAAAGGCTTTGGCGTTTACCTAGGCGTTTATCGAGGACGCTGCTGAAAAAGCCCGGGCGCCGACCGCTCCCTCGCGGTCGCGGCTCTGTAGGTATCTGAAACTACTTGGATACCGATTCTGAGCCGCGCGCGCAAGCAAGCGGTTTTTGGTATTTTTCAGCAGCGACCTAGAGCACCATCTGCGCCCGCCTCTCACGGATTTCCGTCTTCCAGCTCCCGGACAAAGGCGCCGCTATAACGCGAGAGAAAAGGTCAGGATCATCTGCTTCGCCTTTATACAGACGGACCACATCGGCAACGCTGACCCGCCGCGGATCACTCTGCAGGAGTTCAATCGGATCGCCCGATTCCAATTCGCCTTCGTCAACGATCGAGAAATAGATCCCCAACCGTCCGCTGGCCCAGAATCTCTCCACCATATCCGAGCGCTTCAATCGAATCGCGAGCTTAAAGCAGGGCATTCTCGGCTGGGTCACCCGCAACACGGCCGATCCCGCACGAAACACATCACCGATATGCGCAGAGTCTTCGAGCAGTCCTTCCGTGGTGAGGTTTTCACCGAATGCACCCAGGGGAAGCGGCGTGTCCGGAAGCTCCGCAGCCCACAACGGATAGTGTTCCAGTGAATAGGCATAGACGGCTTTGTACGGCCCGCCATGCACCCGAAGATCCGCTTGCTGGTCGCCCTGCAGGTTATGGCGGAGTACCGCAACTTTCCCTTGAACCGGAGCTTTGAAAATGCTCGTCAGTACTTTGCGATTCCCCGCCTGAACTTCACGCGGCTGCCCCACGTTGACGGAAACGATTCGGCTTAATTCGGGAGCGGACATGTGTAGAAGCTATCGTTTGCCGAAGATCTCGAATAACTCTTGCGGCGGAACAACCTCGAGTTGCCCATAAGTGCAAGACTTTGGATTCCGGTCCGGGCGCCACCTGCGGAACTGCGCCGTATGCCGGAACCGGTTGCCCTGCATGTGGTCGTAAGCAAC
>JBOGMI010000569.1:0-3539 GCA_050746645.1 Bryobacteraceae bacterium
AGGATGGATACCACTGTATCTTGGGTCATCTGAAATGATTTCCACAATGTTCAGCGTATCTGACCCTTTACAGACCCGCCCCACTCCGGCTACCATAAGAACACCCCCGAGAATCTCACGACGGAGGCTGGAGTCGCGTTGTTAAAGCTGAAGCGCGTTGAAATTCAGGGCTTTAAGTCCTTTTACGACCGTACGGAAATGAAATTCCACGGCAGCGGGATCGCCGCTGTGGTGGGGCCGAACGGATGCGGCAAATCGAACCTGAGCGATGCCATGAGTTGGGTGTTGGGCGAACAGTCGGCGAAAAATCTTCGCGGCGCCCGCATGCAGGATGTCATCTTCGCCGGCTCGCGTGAGCGAAAACCGCTCGGCATGGCCTCGGTGACTATGACGCTGATCCCCGGCGAAACGGCAGAACCTGCCGAACGCACCGGCGAGATCACCATCACGCGCCGACTCTACCGCTCCGGCGACAGCGAATATCTGATCAACGGCAAAACTGCCCGTTTGCGTGATATCCAAGATCTCTTCCTCGGCACCGGCCTCGGCCCCGAGAGTTATGCCATCATCGAGCAGGGCCGCATCGGCCAGATCCTGAGCAATAGGCCGCAGGACCGGCGCGGCGTCATCGAGGAAGCCGCCGGAATCACCAAATTCAAGACTAGAAAGCGGCTGGCTGAGGCAAAACTCGAAAGCGCCAAACAAAACTTGTCGCGCGTTTTCGACATCCTCGAAGAAGTCACGCGCCAGGTAAATTCGCTCAAGCGGCAAGCGGCGAAAACCCGGCGCTACACCGAGCTGAAGACCGAATCGACCGGGTATCTGCGCCAGGTCCTGGCTGCGAAGTCGCGCATGCTGGAGCGCGAGGCCGCCAAAATCGCCATTGAGTTGAATCTCAGCTCGGCGGAGCTGGAGCAGGCGCAAAAGGAGATCGCAGAACGTGAGCAAGAGCAAACCGGCGTGCTTGAAGCGTCGTATGCGACCGAGCAGGAGCTGACGGAAGCGCGCAAACGGCTTGCCGATCTGCAGTTGGAAGCCGAGCGCGCCCGCGGCCGGCTCGAGTATCAGCGGAAACAGATCCAGCAGATCGACGAGCGCCTCGAAGCCAGCGAGCACGAGCGGCAAACGCTCGAAACGCAGGAAGCGGAACGCTCGCGCGAACTCGAAGAGCAAGCCTCCGCGCTGGAAGCTCTGAACCTGGATTGCACCACGGCGCGCGGCCAGCTTGACGAGAAAGCGAACGAGCGCCAAGCCGCACAGAGCCGGCTCTCCGAGCAGGATCGTGGCCTCGAAGCCGCCCGGCAGCATGTCTTAAAGCTGCTCGGCGAATCGTCCGCGTCGAAAAACCGGATCACACAGGTGGAAGCGCAACTGGCTTCCGCCGACCGCGACACCGAACGCGCCGGCGCCGAAGAAACTCAATCGGAAGCCGATCTCAAGCGCGTCCAGCAGTTGAAAACAAGCCTTTCCGAGCGGCTCGCCGCGCGCCAAATGCAGTTAACCTCCCTCGCCGATCAGCGTAAGGAGATCGAAGCCGAGTTGCAACAGAAACGCGCCGGCCTGAACGAAGGCCGACAGGCGCTCGAACGGCTGCAAAGCGAGTTTTCGCGCATCAAAGCCCGGCGCGATTCGCTCGAAGAAATCATCCAGCACCGCAGCTACACCACGGAAACGGTGAAGCAGTTTTTCACCGCCATCGAGCGCGGCAAGGCGCCGGGTTTCCAACCTGTCGGTGTGCTGGCCGACTTCCTCGAAGTGGACCCGCGGGCGGAAAAAGCAGCCGAAGAGTTTTTACACGACGAACTGGAGTATGTTGTCGTCCGCGATTGGGCCGACGCCGAGCGCGGCATCGAAGTCACGCGGCGCGACTTCAGCGGGCGCGTCACCTTCTTGGTGGAAGAGGGCGAGGAAGCCGAGGCCCCACGCGAAGCGCCGCGGCCCGCCGAACCCGGTCTCGTCAAGCTCAGCGAAATGCTGCGCCTCACCAACGGTCTCTCGCATATTCCGCTTCGCTCTCTGCCGCGGCTGGGTAATTGTTATTTCGCGCAGGACCGCGGAACCGCGCAAAGGCTGGCGAACGACTATCCCGATTGCTGGTTCCTGCTGCCCGACGGCATCGGCTATCACGGCCGCGCGGTCAGCGGCGGCAAAAAAACCGGTGCCGGCCCGCTGGCGCTAAAGCGTGAGCTGCGGGAAATTTCGCAATTGCAGCGAACCAGAGAAAACGAACTTCAGAGCGCCCAGGCAACAGTCACGGAACTCGAACGCGCCATCTCCGGTTTGAGCGAGCATCTCGAGCAGGTCCGCAGCGAGCAGCAGAAGCAGGAAAAGGACGCGCTCGCCTTGGATCACGAGAGCCGCAAGCTCGCCGAGGAGTTCCAGCGCGTCCAGTCCCGACTGTCGAAGGCACGCCTCGAATTGGAGCGCATCGGCCGCGACCGCGTGCAGTTTCAGGCGAATATGGAGCGCGATCGTACGGCGCTTGCCGAATCCGAGCGCCTGCGTTCGGAAGAAGAAACACAGCTCGAAGCCGCACGCGCGCAATTACAAGGTCTGCAAGCCGAAGTGACACGATTGGCTGAAGAGCATGCAAATGTTCGGACGGTCCTGGCGAGTCTCGAAGAGCGCCGACGCTCGGCCGAGGCGCAGCGCGCCCGTCTCGAAACGCAGCTCCGCGACGTTGCCAACCGCCGCGCGCATCTCGCATACGAAGCCGAACGGCTCACCGGCGAACGTGCCCGGCTTGCGGAAAGCAATGGAGAACTGGAGCGCCGGCTGGCGGAGCTGAACGAAACCAGCGCTTCCACCGCCGCAACCGTGAGCGAACTCGCGGCCAAAGAATCGGAACTGCGCACCCGGCTCGCGGCCGCCGAGGAAGAATTGAAGGCACTGCGCGCTTCTGCTCAGACCGTGCAGGAACGCCGCGCCGAACTGCAAGTAGCTCTGGCGCGCGCCGAATCGGATACCAAGCACCTGGAAGAAACCTGCGCCGCCGAACTCGAAACTACGCTGGCCGCACTCGCCGAAGGCGTCGAGACGATCCCGGACGAAGAAGCGCTGCGGGAGATCGAACTCAAATATGCCGAAGTGCGCCGGAAGATCGAAGCTCTTGGCCCGGTGAACCCGCAAGCACTCGAAGAATTTGAGGAAGCGCAGCAGCGCCAGGAGTTTCTCAGCGCGCAGCGCCAGGATCTGCTCGATTCCATCCGCGACACCGAAAAAGCGATCCACGAAATCGACGGCGAATCGCGCAAACGGTTCTCGGAAGCCTTTCAGGCGATCAACGCCAATTTCCGCGAACGCTTCAAGGTTCTGTTCGGAGGCGGAACGGCGGAGATGCGGCTCACCGACGAAGAAAACGCCGCCGAATCCGGCGTCGACATCATCGCCTCGCCTCCTGGCAAGCGGCTGCAGAGCGTGCTGCTGCTCTCGGGCGGCGAAAAGTCGCTCACCGCGATGGCGCTGCTGATGGCGATCTTCGAATACACGCCCAGCCCGTTCTGTATTCTCGACGAAGTGGACGCGCCGCTCGACGAGCC
>JBOGMI010000570.1:0-7907 GCA_050746645.1 Bryobacteraceae bacterium
TTTCACCTGCGTGTCCTTCCCCGCCCATTCGTAATAGCGCAGAATCAGCGCATTACTGTCCTCCGCTTTCTTGACTGTGCTCAAAACTACGTTATCCGGCTCGACGCTGAAAAACGAGTGCTCTGCAGGCATAGAACCCGCGTGCTTCTCTACTTGAATCGCCTTGAGCTTGTAATTGAAATCCCATCCGTGCCGTGGAGTAAGCGCCTGCTTCCAGGTCCCCGGGTGCGGATAAAGCGAATAGACAAAATGCTGCTTTCCCAGATCTGCCGTGGCATCGGGAGATGTTGCGCTGCGAAGTAAGGTCAGCCGCAAGACATTGCCCTTGCCGTCATAACCATATTTCGAGTTATTGATGAGGCTGAATCCATGGCTGCTATTCCCCAGATCGGCCCAGCGAATGGCGGAGACCTCGAATTTCGCCTTCTGCACTGAGTTATTGCGCGTGGTCGGGCGCTTAATGTTGCCGTAGGGAATGTTGTAAGTCGCATAAGGAGCGGAGGCGGACAGCGGGAATGCGGCTTTGAGCAGAATATGATGCTCGTGCCAGTCGATGTGATTGTCCACATCCACGCGGTCGAGGCCGGCATAGAGAACGATGTCCTGCACGAACTTGGATTTTTTCGTCGCGTGCTCCACTTGAATCTCGGCGCGGAGCGGGCCGGATTCGACTACTTTCACGCCGAATGCCGGACCCAGGCTGTAAGGATGCTTCCAGTAATTCGGATTGATATTCCAGGCGTCGTACGAGGTCGGATTATTGTGGAACGCTTGAAGCTGGTTGCCGCAGCCGCCCTTGGCTATGGTCTCGAACTTTCCCAATTTATCGTACAGGCTGGTGATGCAGCCGGTTTTCGGATCGACGACCACGCGGAGATATTTGTTCTGAAGCGTGGTGCCGTGGACCTGAAGTCCATAGTGAGGACTTGCGGGCGCAGCAGGCGCTACAGTGAGCTTTTCGTAACCGAGGGCCGGCACATTCCTGGCGAGAAACAGGACGTCGAAAGTATGTGTAGCCGGTGTCCGGCCGAGGATTTGCACCGGCAGCTTATGCCCCCGCGCGTCCGTGATCGTAACGCTCTGCGTGGCTTCGGGCAACTGCACCTTGGCTCTAACAATATCGGTACGCCTCCAGGCCATCGGATTGAAGACCAGCAGAGAAGCCGCGCCCTTGGGTGTCTCGGTATCGATATAGGAGGTCAGCAGCCCCAACGCCTGCGAGGTCGCCTGGTTCGCCTTGTAGTGCACGACCTTAAATTGTTTCGCCGCGTCTCTGTAGATATCGGCGATTCCCGAGCCGGCCGCGAGATCGTGAAACTCATTCATCAGGACTTTCTCCCAGGCCGTGGTCAAAGTTTTGTCCGGATAATTCTCCCCGCCCAGCCAGGCGAGCGACGAATATTTTTCGGCATTCAGCAGCCACTCTTCGCTATCCCGGATATTGCGCTTCTGGGCCGCTTGTGTGGTGTAAGTGCCGCGGTGAAACTCAAGGTAGAGCTCGTCGTCCCAGACCGGAAGGCTGATTTTGCCGGGCGGCGGCTGCGGCAGAGTCGTATCGCCCGCAGCAAACGTCTTGTAATTCCACACGGGAAGATTGTTGGTAGCCAGTTTCTTTTGAACATTCTGAAAGAAGCTAAGCGCAGTGCCGAACTCGAGATGAGGATAGACCTTATCCGGCTTTTGCCAATGCAATGCTTGATTCACCATGACCCGTGTGGGCCCGCCGCCGTGATCGCCGACACCGTAGAGGTACATCATCTCGTGGATGCCCGGGTTGTACTTTGCCAATAGCGAATAGTCTTCGGCCATCGTGATTGGGTTCGTACGGTTCCCATACCCGTGCGGGAAATAGGTGAGCACCCGGCTTCCATCGGGAGATTCCCACCAGAAAAGTTTGAGCGGCAATTTATTGGTGTCATTCCAGCTCATCTTTTGTGTAACGAAATAGTAAATGCCGGATTTCTTGTAAATCTGTGGGAGCTGCCAGTTATAACCAAAACTGTCCGGATTCCAGCCGATGCGGACATTCACGCCGAAATTCTTCTCGAAATAGCGCTTCCCGTACAGGATTTGCCGTACTTGCGATTCGCCGCTGGGCATATTCAAGTCAGGCTCAACCCACATGCCGCCCACCAGCTCGAACCGGCCCTGCTTCACCCGCTCCTGAATGCGTTTGAACATCGCCGGATATTTGTTCTGCATCCACTTGAAATACAGCGCCGTCGATTGTGTGTAGGTGTATTGCGGGTATTCGTTCATCAACTGCAGCGAGGTTCGGAGGGTGTGGCGGGCCGTATGTACCGTTTCGGTCCAAGGCCAAAGCCAGGCCACATCCATATGCGAATTGCCGACTATGTGGATGTCGGCCTTTTTCAGCAGCGGGTTGAGCGGGTCTAACATTTGCTGGGCTTTCTTCAGCGATGCGTCGAAGCCGGACTGGTTGTCTTGGTCGAGATCGTTCGTATCGACCGCATCCACCGCCTCTTCGAGCACGTGCATCCGCTCCTTGCCGCCAGGAAGCGCGGACAACATCCAGCTATCGGATTCGATTTCTTTGTAAAAATCGCTAGGGCTGGGGCGGGCGGGATCGGTAGTGACCGTGATCCGGGCTCTATAAAACGATTTTTTCGATCCGGTAGTCAGTGCTTTGACCGCAATGAGAACGTGATCCCCGGGCTTCGCATGTTTCCAGAGCACGATTGGTGCGAGATCCGCTCCCAGCGCTACGCGGCGGCCGTCCAGATAAATGATCAATGGGGCGGCGCCTCGTGCGCCCACATTGAACGCGAACTGGATAGAGGAATTCGTAAGATCGTAGCCGTTCAGCGCCTTGGGAACGACCACCTCTTTGCGAAACCAGATCGCCTCGGCCGGAAGCCCTCTTCTGGGGGGCTCAATGGTTGGCCAGGAGGAATCGTCGAGGCTGGGGTCCTCTCCGTTCGGGATATTGCCGATGTGATAGCGCCATTGTTTGGAAGGAAGTTCTCCAAAGCTGTTCAACCGTGCAAGAGCACTCTCGGCCTTGGCTGAAAGCTGCGGCGGCTTAGGCCTCTGCCGCCTTCTTTGCGCGGGAGCCGATTGCGGAAACGCAAGCGGTAGCGACAAAATGCAGATGGAGAGCAGCGAAAGACGCATAAGACATCCAATTTATCAAGAAGCCGGTGAACCGCCGGCATCCGATGTTATTCTGAAGGTCGGCTCCCCCCGCGAACCGCCTGAGAGGCGGCTTGCAGCCAAGTATGGCTGCTCCCACGAGTTCATGGATTTTCTTGCAGGCCTCAATCCGCAGCAGCGCGAAGCGGTTGCTCATGTCGAAGGTCCGCTGCTGTTGCTCGCCGGCGCCGGCAGCGGAAAAACACGCGTCATCACTCACCGGATCGCGCACCTGATCGAAGCGCATTACGTGCCCGGCCCGGCGGTGCTGGCGGTTACCTTCACCAACAAAGCGGCGGACGAAATGCGGCAGCGCGTAACCAATCTGCTGGCCTCATCCGATTCGCCCCAAACCGCAACCGTATCCACCTTCCATTCGTTCTGCGTGCGCATGCTGCGGCGGGACGGCGATGCGCTCGGCGAAATCCGCAACGGCTTCACACGCCGATTCACGATTTACGATGACGATGCGCAACTCGCGCTCATGAAGTCGATTTATAAGCAGCTCGGGCTGGACGAAAAATTCCTGGCCTACCGCAGCGCCGTCTCGCGCATCAGCCATGGAAAGAACCACGACGAGTCTCCGCAGGATTGGCAGCAAGCGGCGACGAATCCGCAAATGACGCGCCTGGCCAAGATTTACGAAGTCTACGAAGAGCGGCTGCGCCAGGCGAATGCCCTGGATTTCGACGATCTGCTGCTCGAATCGGTCCGGCTGCTGAAGCACGACGATGCGCTGCGGGAGCTTTACAACCGCCGCTTCGAATTCCTCATGATCGACGAATACCAGGACACCAACCGCACCCAGTACGAGCTGATGCGTTTGCTGAGTGAAACGCGGCAGAACGTTTGCGTGGTGGGAGACGAGGATCAGTCGATCTATGGCTGGCGCGGCGCCGATATCCGCAACATTCTCGACTTTGAGAAAGATTTTCCCAACGCGGTGGTGATCCGCCTGGAGCAGAATTACCGCTCGACCAAGAATATTCTCGAAGCCGCCAGCGCGGTGGTTGCCAACAACACGCAGCGCAAAGGCAAGTGGCTGTGGACGGATTCCGACGCCGGAGCGAAGATCGGCTTCTACGAAGCGGCCGACGGAGAAAACGAAGCGCTGTTTATCGCCGACACCATCGAAAAACTGCTGGCGAAAGAACCGCAGGAACGCGTGGCCGTGCTGTACCGCACCAATTTTCAATCGCGGCAGATCGAAGAAGCGCTGCGCCGCTATGGGCGGAAGTACCTGGTGGTCGGCGGCTTCAGCTTCTATCAGCGCGCCGAAGTGCGGGACCTGCTCGCGTATCTGAAAGTTCTGCTCAGCCCGCACGATTCGATCGGTCTGCTGCGCATCATCAACACGCCGGCGCGAGGCATCGGCAAAGGCACGATGGAGCAGATCGAGAACTACGCACTGGAGCGCGGCTTGAGCGTGTGGAGCGCTCTGCCGCGCATGGTCGAGGAGAAAGTATTTGCCACCCGGGCCGAATCGGCGACCCGTTCGTTTCTCAAGCTGATGAACGATCTTGGCGAAAGCGCCCGCGAGAAGCCCGTTCATGAACTTCTGCGCGAAATCCTGGCCAAGACCGGCTATCAGGCGATGCTGCAAAGCGATACGTCGCCCGAGACGGAATCGCGGCTGGGCAACCTGGAAGAGCTGGTCAACGCGGCGCTGGAAGCGGCCGAACGAGGCGAAACCGCAGCCGATTTTCTGGATCACGCGGCGCTGGTTTCCGACGCCGATTCGGTGGACGAGCACGCGCTGGTTTCGCTGCTGACCATGCACAACGCGAAGGGCCTGGAATTCCCCACGGTGTTTGTCGCAGGCATGGAAGAAGGCTTGTTCCCGCACAGCCGTTCGCTCAATTCCGAAGCCGGCATGGAAGAGGAGCGCCGGCTTTGTTATGTGGGGATGACGCGCTCGGAAAAGCGCCTTTATGTCACCTGCGCGCGATATCGCCGCCGTTTTGGAGCAGGATCGCTGGAGCCGTGTATGCCTTCGCGATTCTTGAGCGAAATCCCGCCCAGCCTGTGCCAAAGGCTTTCGCCCTATGGCAGAAGCCATGGCGGAGAAGTGGATCTGTTTGCCGAGCAGCATAGCGTGCGTGAATCCGTGAAGCGAAATCTGTACACCGGCCGCACCTACAACTCGGCGGATAACATCAAGCAATATTTTTCCGAACGCGGCATGCCGGCGCCGTCGGGGTTGACGCGCAAACCGCCGACGCAACCTGCTCCTTCGCAAGCGAAGCCCGCAAATGCGGGTCCGGCCGCCCGCGGGTTCCGGCAAGGCGCGGTGGTCGAGCATCCCAAATACGGCCGCGGCACGGTGGTGCGCCGCGAGGGCGATGGCGAGGATGCGAAACTAACAATAAACTTCCCCGGTTACGGGCTGAAAAAAATCGTAGAAAAGTACGCAGGAATGAAAATCGACCGATGAATACCAAACACGTAGAGGACCGAAGCGAACGCAAGCGCCTGAAGCGCACCGCGCGCAGGAAAGCCGCGCCCAAGGCCAAGCGCGCTTCCAGTATCGCCCGAGGCTCCAATAAGCGCAAAGTAAAGAAGATGGTGAAGGGCCAGAGGAAACGCTAATCGAGAATTTCTACGGAAACGCGGCGGCCGCCCACACGCTGGAAGAAGCCATCAAAAGCGGCCGCATCCCGCAAACCATTTTGCTTGCGGGTCCGGAGGGGACCGGCAAAGCTACCTTGGCGCGCCGTTTTGCCGCGGTGCTTTTGGGCGGCGCGGCAAAAATCGAGCAGGACGATCTGAGCCTTCCGCAAAACCGGGAGCTGATCGCGGAACGGGAAAAATGGACGTCCGAAAAGCGCGCGGAGGCGCCGCTGTTGTTCGCTTCTCAGCCCGATTTCGTCACCTTCGCGCCGGAAGGGCCGCTGCGCCAGCTCAGCATTCCGCAAATGCGGCTGCTGCGCGAGCGCGCGCCATTTAGGCCGCTCGCCGGGTCGCATCGCGTTTTTCTGATCGACCATCTCGATCGCGCCAACGAGCAGGCGGCCAATTCTCTGCTCAAGGTTTTGGAGGAACCGCCGCCGCATCTGATCATCGTCACCACTGTGGAAAACGTCTTCGATCTGCTGCCCACCATCCGCTCGCGCGTGGTCGTCCTGCAAATGGGACGGCTCTCCGATGCGGAAATGCGCGCCTTTGCCCGAGCGCGCGGCCTGGCAGACCCGGATTTGCGTTTAGCTTTGGCCGAAGGCTGCCCGGGAGTGGCGGCAAGTCTCAATCTAGAAGAGTTTCGCGAGCGCCGCGCACTGGTGCTCTCCGCATTGGAATGCGGCGCCGAACTGAAGCATTTCGCCGCCTGGGTGCGCGAATCGGAGTCCTTCGGGAGCCGCAAATCCGAAAAACTGGATTTTTACCTGAAACTCGGCTACGGAATCCTCGAAGATATACTGGCGGTTCAGAGCGGCGCCCCCATCGGCCAGAATCGCGATGTAGAGCAACGGATTGGGGCCATTTCCCGCAGCGTCGGCTTCGCCTGGATTGAGCGCGCCGTACGGGCACTCGACGAACTGGTGAGCATGGTTCGCCGCAATATACAAAAAACAGCAGCGCTCGACGCTATGATTATTAATTTACGTAACTCGCGGCACTCCACACTCGCCTAAACAGCAACGGGTTCGCGAAACGATCGAGGGCAAATGATTGAAGAGAGGCGCATGGACGCGCTTACCACCAAGAGACCGGCACGCATGGCCATACCTGAAGGAAAAGAACTGATTCGGAGACCGCCGACGGCGAAAAAGGGCACTCCGCCGGAACAGACCAACGCCGAGCAATTTTATTACTCGAAACAGATGCAGGGCAAGACGCAGATGATCGTCGTGCTCACCGATGGCGAACAACTGGAGGGCGTCATCGAGTGGTACGACCGCGAATGCCTGAAGCTGAACCGCACCGGCGCACCGAACCTGCTGCTGTTCAAGCACTGCATCAAATACATGTACAAAGCGGAGCCGGAATAGGCCAAGCAGGCGTCGAGACGAGTCTCAACGCGGCCCGCACGAGTGCGTGCGCCACGTTTCCCGATTTGCGGGAGCTATCGTTCCGAAGTGCGCTTAGTCTTGTCTTTGAAAGCCAGGCGGTAGTCCCGGCGCTGGGCCGCTTCTTCCCAGCGCCGCGTCTCTTCCGCGCTTTCCGGCTCGATTTGCGGCAGCAGCACGCGGTTCCCGGCCTGGTCGATGGCCACAAACGTCAGGTAAGCCGACGAAGTGTGGCGCGTTTGCGCGGTTTGCAGGTTCTCCACCCATACTTTGACGCCCACCTCCATCGAGGTGCGGAAAACGCGATTTACCTGCGACTTGAGGCGGACCAACTCTCCAATGTGGACGGGATGCAGAAACGTCATCTGATCGATGGAGGCGGTCACCACCGGACAGCGGGCGTGCCGCATGGCCGCAATGGCGCCGCAAACGTCCACCAGGTGCATCACGTGACCGCCCAGCATGCTGCCCAGCATGTTGGCGTCGTTGGGCAGACAGATCTCGGAATATTCGGACTGCGATTCGCGTACTTTGCGCATCGCTTCCCATGCTACTTCGCATAGCCCATCTCCCCTATAATTTGACTTGGAAGCCGGGAGAGCGGCGGAGCTAAACATCCGCGGGGGCTGAAGCCCGCCCTCCCGCATTGAATGAAAATCGGTAGCCATCGAGCGGCCACAACCGCGAAGGTTGTGATCGCGACCACTGCGGCGCTCTCCTTCATCAGTTGCTGGCGCGGCGCGGCCATCG
>JBOGMI010000571.1:0-2842 GCA_050746645.1 Bryobacteraceae bacterium
GGGTTCCCATCGAAATCGACCAGTTCGAGGCCTGTGCTCGTCATCCCAATCGTGTCGCGTCCGGCAGCAGTCCAAAGCAGCTTGTAGAAAACCGGGACCATCAGCAGCGCGATCGCGGCAAACGGCAGCAGATGCTTGCTCAGATCCAGAGTGCCGCCCCGGAGCCAATAGATCGCCAGCAGCGCGAGGCAGCCTGCCGCCATGAGCGCGCCGTCCACCAGCGCCGCTTGCAGGCGCAAAAGAGGAGGCGCAACGGGTGCGTCGCAGATAATATCCGACTGCGGCTGCAACACCACCTCCTGATGGCCGAAAAAATCGAACCGCCGTTGGTTTTCCGAACGGGATTGCCGCCCACGGGCGCGCCGCAGTTCCACTTTTTCGGTCTTCACGGGTTCCGGCCGCGCCAAACCGGCCGCCCGGGCGCGGATCGACTCCCGCTCGGCCTGCGTGGTCAGCGACTCGAACGGAATCACGCGCGGCTCGGCCGGCTGAGTTGGAAACAATTGCTGCTGGCCGGGGCCCTGGGTATCCGCCGCCGGTAAAGGCGGTTCGGCAGCGTAATCGTAGGCCGGCGCCACGGCAGAAGCGGCAACCGGGTAGCTGGATTGCGCGCTGTGCCACGCTGTCAGGCGCACGCGCCGGCCGCAACGCGGACAGCGGTGCTCGCCGTCTAAGACCCATGTGTTGCAATGCTGGCAAGTCATAAAGCGTCAGTTTCCATGCACCTTTGGGAGGCCCACAGCTTGCAGCGCCAGGAACGGCCATGCTACGGTTTTCGATTGACGCCTTCTTCTTTGCTGGGTCTCCACCCAGTTTCTGTTTCTAGCAGATTTCATCGCGCTTGTCCAGAACATTTATCGGCAAAGTTGTTGTTTTTGTTTATAGCCGCTCTTCCGGCGCTTGCTTCTGCTGCCGGAGCAGTGGCGCCCGAGAACATCAAAGCCAACCTCCCCAGCCGGAGCGAGATCGAATTCCGCGCCCTCCACCAAAAATCTCAGCGACCCTGGTATTATCTCAGCGGTTCGGCCGAAATCATCACTTCGGATTTCGAGCTTTCCGCCGACAAGATCCGCTACAACGCCGATACCCACTGGGCGTACGCCACCGGCCACCTTCACCTGGAGCATTTCATCACCGGCGACAAACTAAATGCCGATCGCGGCAAATACAATATTGAGACCCAGACGGGCACATTCTACGGCGTCAGCGGCACCTCGCCGGCCAAAAGCATAAGCAGCCCGGGAATTCTGACCACCGCCAATCCCTTCTACTTCCAGGCCAAGTGGGCCCAGCGCATCAAGAACCGCTACATCCTGCACGACGGTTTTATGACCGACTGCAAGCTGCCGAAACCATGGTGGATTTTCCAGGCTCCGCTGTTCGACATCGTTCCGGGCCAGCGCGCCATCGCCCGCAACACGGTCTTCCGCCTAAAAGGGATACCGATCTTTTACCTTCCCTATTTCTACCGGCCGCTGGGCAAGAAAACCCGCCATAGCGGATTCCTCACGCCAAACATCGGCCACAGCACGCAGTTCGGTTGGATGGTCGGCGCAGGCTACTACTGGGCGATTAGCCCCAGCTACGACATGACCGCTGTCGGGCGCTACTTCACTCTCCGCGGTCCCGCGCTTACCTACAATTTCCGAGGGAAGCCGACTAAGAACAGCGATTTCGCCGCTCTCTTCTATGGCGTCGACGATCTCTACGGCGCGCCGCTTAAGAAAGGCCAGGCCCCACCCAGGCTGAAAGAGGGCGGCGAGGAGTTCGACATCACCGGCCATACGAAACTGCTAGGGTTCACCGGCACCCTGGACTGGAATTATCTCAGCTCCTACCTGTTCCGCCAGATATTCTCGTACGATTTCACCGGCGAGATCGGCTCTCAGGTGAACTCGGTCGGATACTTGCAGCGTCATTACGACGACGACACCTACAGCCTGAGTTTGGCGGCCGAACGCAGCCAGACCTTCCAGGCCGTCACCCTGCAAGGTCAAAAACCCAACCAGGTCATCATCTCCAAACTCCCGTCCGTTACCTTTACCGGGCGCGAACATGAAATCGTCCACGGCTCCGTTCCGGTCTGGTTTTCTTTCGGAGCCAGCGCCGGGTCGTTGGCGCGCGACGAACCTACCGGAACCATTCCCGACAGCGGAGGCTTCAGCCCCCAATACACGTTCCAGACCGGCGCCATCGGACGAGTCGATATGGAGCCGCGCGTCACGACGGAATTCAATTTCAAGGGCATTTCGCTGATGCCAAGCATCACGCTGGGAGCAACCGATTACTCCAACTCCTATAGCGCCAACACAACCACCTATGATCCGAGCGCGTGCGGCCCTCATTTTATTTACTATGATTGCCCGACCACTACCGCCCACCTCGGCAACGGCAACCTGTTCCGCAAAGACAGCGACTTCACGCTCGATCTGAATCTGCCTCCTCTCGAACGTGTCTTCACGCCTCCCAAGTGGCTTCACATCGGCCCCAAGGTCAAGCACGTGATCGAGGCCGGCGCCAATTACGAATACGTCACCGGAATCAACCAATTCGACAAGATCGTCCACTTCGATGAAACGGACATCCTGTCGAACACGAACCAGCTCACGGTATGGCTCACCAACCGGCTCTACCGGAAGGATGCCAAAGGGCATGTCAGCGAGTTTCTCGACTGGCGCGTCGCCCAGGCGCGCTATTTCGATCCGACTTTCGGAGGCGCCGTTTCACTCAACGGACAGCCGCAAAGGGTGGTCGTGCTCGCGACCGAGGAGATCAGCCCCTACGCCTTTCTGGACGGACCGCGCAATTATTCGCCGGTGATCTCGGATCTCACGCTAAGCCC
>JBOGMI010000572.1:0-1003 GCA_050746645.1 Bryobacteraceae bacterium
CGACGGTACCTGCCGAAAAGGTCAGGCAGCGGTTAGGGCCGGTCTGCTCGGATGCCGTGGCGACCACGCTGGTCGAAGCCGCACTGGAGCTGCAGGCGTTTGCGGCTCCCGAGGAGTCTGCGAGCGAACCGATGGCAGTGCCTGCCACCGGGAGCACCTAATCCAGCTCATGGCTCCAGCGTGGGAACCGGCGCCGGGCTAGGGGCGGCAACACGCCCGAAGCGTGAACGAAGCAGCAGACAGTACCCTCGCACCACCGGCGTGCGCTCGATGAGAAAACTCAGAATGGATGTGAACACGATGCTCAGAAACACGATCCAGTAAGTCAAGGATTGCAGCAGTGCGCCGTCCGCCAAATGCCTTTGCAGCGGGATGGAGGCGAGCACGACCGCCGCCAGGCCCTTGGGCGTCATGGTGGCGACAAAGGCGGCATCGTGTACCGGCGTGCTGGGATCGAGCCCAATCCAGGCGGCCGGAATCCGGATGGCGAAAATGATCGCGGTCAATATCAGGGCGATATAGCCAATCGGCAAGCTCGTGAACTGCATCGAAACGCCCACGTAAACAAAGAAGAATGTTTTCAGCAGAAAAACCGCTTCGCCCAGAAATACGCGTTCCGGCTCGTTTAGCGTGATCGGCTCGTCGGGCAGGAAGGCGTTCATCCAGTAGCCTTTCTGGAAGGTTTCGATATTGCCGAGCACGGCTCCGAAAGCCGCGGCGGCGATGTAGCCGCTGAAGCCGAGAAGCTCCACCACGCCAAAGAGAACGAAGACGAAAGCCGGCGTCGTGAACATGGAGTTTTCCAATCGCCGGACGCGGCGCAGCAAGGCGGACCAGGCGAATGCGCACACCAAGCCGGCCAGCACGGCGATGGCAATGCTGCCGATAATCCGTTCGAGGATCGAACCAACATGGATTCTTCCAGTGCCGTAGCCATCGATCAGCCCGATCGTCACCACGATACTCAAGACGTCGCTCATGGCGGACTCGAGGAACAGTGTTG
>JBOGMI010000573.1:0-3322 GCA_050746645.1 Bryobacteraceae bacterium
GTATGGTTGAACACATTGAACGCTTCGGCGCGGAATTCGAAATAGCGCGCTTCCGAAAGATGGAAATCTTTAAACAGGCCCATATCCCAGTTTGTGCGAGCCGGATTGTTCAGAATATTCCGCCCCGCGGTGCCGAATGTAAGTCCTGTGGGCTCCGCAAAAGCCGAGGGGTTGTAGAGCAGCGGCCCCTCAACTCCGGCCACGTTGGTTACCGGAGGCGCGGCATGGGCGTCCCCAACGATATCAACGTAGGAGCCGGTCCCCACGCCGTTGGCTACGCCCGCGTTGTCGCCAAAGCCTCCGGCGTTGCTGATGCCGAACGGAGTCCCGGTTTGAAACGCCACCAAGCCCGAAATTTGCCATCCGCCGAGAAGGTCGTAAAGCAGACCCTTCTTGGTGACGAACGGCAGATTGTAAATATAGCTGATGTTCAGTATCTGGCGCTGGTCGAAGTTCGAGCTGGCGCGGTTTAAAGCCAGGTTATAAGAATCGACAAACCCTGCACCGTAGCGGTCCGAGGAATCGTCGATCGAGTGGCTCCAGGTATAAGCCAAGCTGAAGTTGATAGGGCCGAAATACCGCCGCGCGGAAACCTGCAGCGCGTTGTAAATGGAGTTGGCTCCTAAGTCCAGCCGTGTGATCGTGCCGTAGCCCTGATAGCGCCGGTAAAGGTCCGGCGATACATTGCCGCACGCTACATTCAGATTCGTGAGCGCCTGGCCAGTGAGGAGATTCCCGTTCACCGTCAAGGTGCTGCAATCGTTACCGCTGATCACTTGTCCCGGCGCATACGGGTTCTGAGAAGCCGGAAGCGGGTACAACTGGTTGTAGCCCACCCCGTCGGTCAGGTGCGTGCCCTTGCTTCCCACATATGCCACAGTAAGGACCGTATGGCTCGGAAGCTGCCCCTCGACGTTGAAATTCCATTGCTGAACATAAGGCCAAGTCACTTGTGACGGAATCGATAGCACATTCAGCGGACCCGGAGGCGCCACCCCGCCCGACGAAATGCTGGTATAACTCGGGATGTTATACACCGTCGTGTTCTGTATGAGCGGCGGGGTGCCTTCGAGAGACTCCGTGCCTGCCTCGTTGCCGTTCGTATGCTCGTAAAAGATCCCGTAGCCGCCCCGAATGGCCATTTTCCCATTTCCGAAAACGTCATAAGCAAATCCGAAGCGCGGCGCCGGATTGAACAGATGGCCGGCCATGCAGCCCCGCGGAATGCCTTTGGCGCCGCATTGTATAAGCCCGGTGAAGCGATTGCCGCTCACCGTGTCGTCCGGATTCAGCACGATCTGGCTCGGATCGTATGCGGTTGGGTCCCAACTGTACGCCCTCTTGTACTTCGCGTAATACGTCCCGAACATGCTGATCCGCAGACCGAGATTGAGCGTCAGTTTCTTGCTTACGTGCCAGTCGTCTTGTATGTAGGGCGCGAAAATTTTGTAGCGGTTGTAATATTTTGTAATGTTGCTGGTCTGGTCGAATGAATAGATGTCGCCTAAGAGAAAATCCGCAAACCCATTGCCGGTACTTCCCGTAGCGGCCCCGTTGAAATCCAGAGTTCCTTGCGGATCCTGGAAGTTCGAGTTTTCCTCGTTCTTCTGCGCGGCCGTAAAGTAGACCCCCGTATAGATGTTCTGCTTGCCAAGCACCATGGAGATATCGTCTTTGTAAGTAAACGTCGGATTCGCATTGTTCCAGGGAAAGTAGCCGGTGCCCGCCGTAAACCCTCCGCCATACTCCGGCGTGTTTTCAATGACGAAATTCGGAAGCAGACCGCCGTAGAAGCCGTTGGCGTAAATGCCGGGCATATCGAAGCCGCTGGGGCGTTGCACTGGCCCGATGGCATTCAAGAATATATGATCGGTCGTGTAGCTGAACACAAATTCGTTCACCAGGGTGGGGGAAAGCGTGGAAGTGAGGTTCGCCACCAATTGGACACCCGGACCGACAAAACTGGTCTGAGCAGTGGGAAAATCGCCGGTGCCCCACAGGGGAGTCGGCGTAACGGTGTTCCAGGAATCGTGTATAAAGTCGAAGAAAAATCGCTCTTTGTCGGTAATGTTCTCGTCCAGCCGCACCAGCGATTCCCGCCAATTCGTTCCCTGGGCGGGAGCGGCGTTAAAGAAGGAGGCGGCGCCGGAACCCGCGGTCGGCGCCGGCACGAGCGGCAGCATGCCTTGCGCTTGCGACGTCACCGGGATTTGATTGTTCGGGAAATACGATCCGTTGGAGGGATTCACCGGGCAGTTCGGGAAAAGACTGGTGTCCACGGCAGCGCCGGCGGCCGGACAAACATCGGAGAAGTCGCCGCCGCGCTCCGCGTTGGAAGGCACGTGGTTGTGGAAGGTTTGCCCTGGAGTCCGGTTCTTGCGCCACTCCTGAGAAAAGAAGAAGAACGTCTTCTGACGACGTGTGTTATATAGCTTGGGGATAAACAGCGGGCCGCCAATGGTGTAGCCCCAATCGTTTTTCTTGTACTCCGGCACCGAAGACTGGAAAAAATTCCGCGCGTTGAAGGCGTCGTTGCGCACAAACTCGTACAGGTCGCCATGAAAGCTGCGCGTGCCCGACTTTAAGATGGTCTCCATCATCCCTGAGCTGTCCCGCCCGTGCTGCGCTCCGTAGTTGGAGGTAAGCACCCTCATCTGAGCAACGGCATCGACACTGGGATAGACGTTCAGGGTTCCGTTGCTGCCATTGTCCATAGCATTGCCGCCATCGATCGTCCAATTGTTGTACTCGGTGCGCCCGCCATTCACGCTCATAGCGACGCTCCCGTATACGCCCACTTGGCCTTCGTCCTGCCCGGTCTGATTGCTCACCCCGGGAACCAGTGTGGCCAGTTGCGTAAAATTGCGGCCGTTCAGAACCAGTTGGTGGATCTGCTTGCTGGTAACGGTGCCGGAAAGCTGGGCGCTTTGTGTTTGCACCTGCGCCACGTTAGCACCGGACACGGTAACTTCGGTGCTCACCTGCCCGAGCTGCAGGGTCGCGTCGGCGCGCGCCTTTTGGGAAGCTCTGAGTACGAGATCCCGAATCTGATACTTCTGAAACCCTTTCGCCGTGACGGCAACGTTGTAATTGCCGGCGGGCAGGCCGGCAAACAGGTAATTGCCGCTTGTATTTGAACTCGCCTTGCGGGTGAACCCCTGCTGGATATTCGTTAGAGTGACCGTCGCGCCAGGTATAGCGGCTCCGGTCTCATCGTGCACGGTCCCGGTAATCGAGCTTTGCTGCCCCCAGGCTATTGTGGAAAAGCCAAAAACCGCAATCAGACAAACAAGATATCTGCTGAAAGACCTCATACTCCCCC
>JBOGMI010000574.1:0-5560 GCA_050746645.1 Bryobacteraceae bacterium
TTCCAAAATGAAGTTTCCACCGCGCCCGTTTGCGCGCCGATACGGCGCCTGGATGGAGAACTGGGAAAATGCGCTCTGTTTCCGCGATACCAACCGCGTCGTCCGTCCTTTGGATTTTGGCCTGGATTGGACGCGAAACTGGCCCTGCTCGCGGGCGTTTCCGCGCAACGGTCTTGCTCCGATAGATTACGTCGCGGAGTTGAATCGCCGCGCGATTCAAGCGAGCGAAGAATTCTTCTCGTATCGCCGCCCGGCGGATTTCCAACTTCAGGAGGGATGGCTTACGTTCCGGTCGCCGGTGGAATCTCCCTGCCCGGAGAACAATCTGGCTCGCGCGCTCTGGTTTCCCGCTCGCGACGATCACGGGAGGGCGGTGGTTGTTCTGCCGCACTGGAATTCCAAACTGCCGCAGCAAAACGCGCTTTGCTCGGGTCTTGCGCGCTTGGGCATCTCGGCGCTCCGCCTCAGCCTGCCCTATCACGATGCACGCACGCCGGCCGGCCTGAGCCGCGCCGATTACGCCGTGTCCTCGAATATTTGCCGCACCATCGAGGCGACGCGCCAGGCGGCGATCGACACGCGCTGCTGCTTCGACTGGCTCGAACAGCAAGGCTACGAGCGCCTGGGCATCATCGGCACCAGCCTCGGCTCCTGCTATGCCTTCCTGGCCAGCGCACACGATATCCGTATCCGCGTCAACGTATTCAATCACTGTTCTACATACTTCGCCGATCCGGTTTGGGAGGGATTATCGACGCAGCATATCCGGCGGAGCCTGGAAGACATTCTCGACGTCGATACGCTGCGCAAGCTCTGGCTGTGCATTAGCCCGCCCAGCTATTGGGATCTGTTCACCAGCCGGCCGAAGCGCTCGAAGTTCATCTATACACGGTTCGACACAACCTTTCCGGTTCACTTATCGGAAGAAGTCATCGAAAGCGCCCGTCGCCTCGGATGGGATCACGAGGTCAGCGTACTTCCCTGCGGCCACTACACGATGGGCGAGTTTCCGTTCAAGTATCTCGCCGGTTATCAAATCTGCTCGTTCTTGAAGCGCAATCTGTAGGCACATCATCCATGCCGGGCCGGATGCAATCGGCAAAGACAAAGCCGTCGCGCTCGACGACTTCGCCGGTAATCACCGGAATAGAGCGGCTGAACTCGGGCGAATCGTAGACGAAGGTGTGAAACTCGCCGTTTTCACCGCAGGGATCTATGTCCGCCGACAATCGCTGCAAGAAAGCGGCATCGTAATCGGCGCCGGCGAAAGAGCGGTCGAGTTTTTTCGGATCGATGCAGGTGACCTTCGCCTTGAGGCCAGCTTGCATCATCTCGCGGGCAAGTTCGGGGGTGGGTATGCGCCAAAGTGGAAATATCGGCTCGATGCCGGTGCCCGCAAGCTGGCGCTCGCGATAAGCGCGTATATCTTCGAGAAAGAGATCGCCGAAGGCGGTTGCGTGAATATTTTCGGCACGAGCGCGTTCGATGACGGCACGCATGCAGCTTTCGTATTGCTCGTTCGAGCAAGGCCACGGCAGATCCACTTCCCAGAGCGGAAGCCCGACGCAAGCCGCCTGCTCCCGTGCCAGCGCGCGGCGCACGGCATGCATAGCAACGCGGTCGAATGCTCCATTAAACGTGGTCAGCAGCGCCGCGATTTCGATCTGCCGGTCACGGCGAAGCGAGCGGAGCGCCCAGGCGCTATCTTTGCCGCTGCTCCAGGAAAGAAGAACTCGCTTCAACGCCATTTTCAGCCGTCGAAGCGCAGCCGCGCCGGATCGATTTCGGAAAGATGCGCTTCATACCAGGCGTAAAGTTCCGCGATTGCATCCTTCATATCGCGGAACCGAAAGCCGCCCATTTCTTCGAGCATGCGCGAGTTGTCGCCGCTGTACTCGGGACCAAGGCCGTCGCGCTGGACGTGGATCGGCGGCTGTTTGCTCGAAATTTCCGCCACCATGCGCGCAAGCGAGAGCAGATCGTAAGTTTCTGCGCGGCAGACATTGTAGGTCTTGTATTTCGGGTCGTGATCGAGGAACCAGCGGATTAGTTTCGCGAGATCGTCTATATAAAGATAGTCGAAGCGGACGTTTTGGCGCATGCTGATCGGCATGCCATGCAGGACGCGGCAGATCGCGTTGGAGACAAACCGCACGTCCCATACTTCATATTTGCCGAACACGCCGAAGAGGCGCAGGTTGTAAATGTTGTTGGGTTCTTCGGTGTATTTCGCGGCGATATATTTCGCGAAGGCGTAGTCGTCTGCCGGGACATGCGTGTCGAAGAATGATTCGGGCATGCGCGGCACGCGGACACCGAACTCAACGCCGGAGCCGAAGTGCAACATGCGGCCGTAGAGATGCCGGTTGCGGGCGAAATTGAAAAACATGCGGCAATTGTTCTTGAACAGATCGGGCGCCGTCGTGCGGCGGTTGGAGCGGCCGGTTGCGGCATGGATCACAGTGTCGAACCGATGCGCGGCAAGGTAATCGCGAACGGCAACATCGTTCAGTAGATCGAGTTCCTGCCGCGGCGGAGCGGACAGCCTATATTCGCCGCTAAGCATCTCTGCGAGGTTTCGGCCGATAAACCCCGAGCCGCCCGTGATCAGAATCTTTTGCGCCACGTCAGTCTTCGAGCGGCGGGACGATCATGTTCTCACGGAACTCGTCGCGCGGCAGGAAGGGCCACAGATCCTCCATTGGCTTCGAAACGAAGCGCCCGTCGGGCAACTGCACCGAGGTCACGCGCGGCCCGCGAATTTCTTCCGGGATCACGTGCACGTCCACCACAACCGGCCCGGGCATATCGAGCACTTTTCGCACATCGCCGCGCAAATCGCGCTGATCCTCGATAACGTACGAGGCTATGCCATAAGATGCCGCTATCTTACTCAGATCAGGCACCGTGAGGCCTGTCGTCGCGTGCGCGCCGATGGTCGATTCGCCGAACCAGCCCTTTTGCGAAGAGCGGATAGAAGCATAACCGTCATTGTTCAGAATGAAAAATTTCAGCGGCAGGTTGAGGCGTGCGACGGTCTCGAGTTCTTGAATGTTGAACTGAAAGCCACCGTCGCCATCGACGCAAATCGTGCGGCGGCGGCCTTTCGCGAGGCTGACGCCGATGCTGGCGGGAAGCCCGAAGCCCATGGCGCCCAAGCCGGCCGTATGATACACGCGCTGGCCGGCGCGGCTGGGATAACTGAAGATGAAAATCTCGATGCCGCTGCCGGAGCTGCCGGAAACGATGCAATCTTCGGGCGTCAATTCCTGGCTCAACACTTCCGAGAGATGATAAATGCTCACCTGACTGTCGGGCTTGCGGTGCTCGCCAGTAATGAGCGGATAGCGCTGCTGCCACCAGGCGACGCGTTCGCGCCACGCCGAGCGATCCTTAGGCTCTATCTTTTTCTTTTGCGCCAGCAACTCGCGCAAGAATGCGCCCGCGTCGGCGGCGATTTTGTTGCGCAGCGCGCCGTCGAGTTTCGCCAGTTCCGCCGGATCGACATCGACCATCGCCTTCCAGGCCGCGCGCGCCAGATTGCGCGGCGCAAACCCGGTCAGCGAATTGTCCATCCGGGTGCCGATCATCAGCAGAAAATCGCAGTTCTGAATGGCGAAATTTGCGCCGCGCGCGGCGAGCGAACCGGGGCGTCCGGCAAACAACGGGTCGTCGCTCGAAACCAAGTCGCTGGCGACCCAAGTCACCGCCGTGGGAAGCTCCGCAAGGCGGCGCAATTCATTCATCTCCGAGACCGCGTGCGCCAAGCGGACGCCGTTGCCAATCATCAGCAGAGGCCGCTCGGAGGCATTCAGCCGCTCGATGACCTCCGCCGCGAACAATCGCAGGTCCGCCGATGGAGGCGCCGGCAGTTCCGCCGGATCAAAGCCGGCGAGCGTTGAAGGATCGATCTGCGCCGATTGCACGTCGAGCGGAATATCCAACCACACGGGACCGGGACGTCCATTCCTGGAAAGATGCAGAGCTTTCTCGATGTGATAACGGATCTCGTTTGGATCGAGGACGGTGACGGCATACTTAGTGAGCGGCTTGACGACCGAAACAATGTCGATCTCCTGCGGCCCCATTTGCCGCACGCCGAGCGGCGTTCCGTCGGGCCGGTACATGCGATCGGCGCGCTTGACCTGGCCGGAAATAAAGAGCACAGGCGTCGAATCGAGCCAGGCGCCGGCGAGACCCGTAACTGCGTTGGTACCGCCCGGCCCGGTAGTTACGAGCGCACAGCCTAAGTTATCGGTCGCCTTGGCGTAATTCTCCGCGCAGATGGCGCTCGCCTGCTCGTGTGAGTTACAGACGAATTCGATGCGCTTCTCGCGCGCGAGCGATTCGTTTAAGTGCATCGCTCCGCCGCCTACGACGAGAAAAATATGCTTGACGCCTTGCTCGGCGACGCGGGCGAACAGATAATCCGCAAGTTTCATAAGTTTACGGAACCGGGACCGTTAGGAAGCGGAGGCTAAGCGCCCACGCGGCGGAGTTTCTTAATGATCGGCAGCTCGCGCTCGATCACCCGTTTTTCCCCATCTCCCATCGATTTTTCCACCATGCGGACGTAACTCACGAGCTTGGTAATTCCGTTCGGCTCAAGAGACGCCGCCTGATCGCTTCCCCACATTGCGCGATCCATCGTAATATGCCGCTCCAGGCAGCAGGCCCCGATCGCCACCGCGGCCACACTCGACGGCAGTCCGGTTTCGTGGCCGGAATAGCCGACCGGAACTCCATAGCGCTGCTTAAGCCGGGGAATGACATTCAGATTGAGTTCTTCGTAGTAAGCCGGGTATGCGCTGCAGGCGTGCATCAAAATTAAATCCTCTTTGCCCAGAACGTCTACCGCGTGATCGATTTGCGCCAGAGTACTCATGCCGGTCGAGAGGATGATTGGCTTGCCTTGGCGGCGTGTATGGCGCAGCAAATGGTCGTCGGTGAGGCAAGCCGAAGCGATTTTGTAACACGGCAAATGAAATCGCCGCATGTCGTCGACCGCGTCTTCGTCCCAGGCGGAAACAAACCACGGGATCTTTACCTGCTTGCAGTATTCGTCGATCTCTTCGTAATCTTCGATATCGAATTCGAGCGCGCGCTTCAGGTCTCCGTTGGTCGTGCCGAAAGGCGACTCGCGCGGCGCGGCCAGCTCCTCTGGTTTATAAACAACCTCCACCGTGCGCTTTTGAAATTTCACGCCATCGCAGCCGGCCACTTTCGCGAGGCTGATCAGCCGCTTGGCAAGATCGATATCGCCGTTATGGTTGATTCCGATTTCCGCGAAGATGAGAGCCG
The DNA here is from genome assembly GCA_050746645.1 of Bryobacteraceae bacterium. Taxonomy (GTDB): domain Bacteria; phylum Acidobacteriota; class Terriglobia; order Bryobacterales; family Bryobacteraceae; genus Bog-105. The sequence continues at coordinate 5,302 of JBOGMI010000574.1, forward strand.
GCTGTCCATCGCCGCAGAGCCGATTTTCGATTTGTACGGTATGCGCCATTGCAAGCACAATTCTAGCGGACCGGACCGCTTGCTGACGCGCGCGATTCAGTTTCGGTCAGAACCCCGACTGTCAAGGAGGGGACACAATGCAGACAGTCGAGTACAATTTTGACATGAAAGTTGTCATCCTGTGCGGCGGATTGGGCACGCGCATGCGCGAGGAGACGGAATTCCGGCCCAAGCCGCTCGTCGACGTAGGAGGCCGCCC
>JBOGMI010000575.1:0-1878 GCA_050746645.1 Bryobacteraceae bacterium
CTTGGCGCAGCCGCTCTGCTTCTTCCATTTTTTTGCGCAAAGATCGCGCGGTGCGCTCGGCCGTCAGGCGGACGGTGATCACCCAAACATAGGCCGCCAGCAAGGCCGCGATTCCGGGCAGAAACGCAATCTGCGGCTGCTGTTCGACCAGCTTCACGACGGCGGCGAAATCGACATACCGGTGTAAGAGGCAGGCGAGCGCCACGAGCGCCGCCGCCAGGCTCGAAATCGGTACTATTTTTCGCATACGCGCACCTCGGCGTGCAGTCGAGACACGCCAGCCTCGCTGCAAACATATCGGCTAGCTGAGCCGGTTTTGATAGCGGGAGGGTAAGGTCTTCGGGGTAGCCGCAAGTTCGTCAGGGCCAGGGCTTGTCCGTTTAAGACCGCTCCCTTACGGTCGCAGCTCTGTAAGCTGCTCCAGACCGCTCGCTGGGGGTCGCGGCTCAGACGAGCACCGCACCGGTGCGCTGAGTGTCATAGCCGGCAACGGCCTGGAGTTTGTTTCGCAAGACAGCGCGGTTGAGCAGATCGAGGGCCGCCCTGGCGGCGGCCAGGTCGAGAGACGAATGCGCGAAGACGAGATCGAAGCGCTCGACATTTAGTGGAACGAACTCCAGCCCGTAACAGCGAGCGGCAGACCGGTTGGCGATGCAGCAGTCCGCGGCGCCGCCGACGACCTCACCGGCGGCCGCAAGATGGCCGCTTGCCAGATTGCCGTATCCACTGACGGCGCGAGCGGCGATCCCGGCTGTTCGCAAACCTTTGTCGAGCAGGTCCCTGCTGCCCGATCCCTTTTCGCGGTTGACGATGGCGACGTTTTTCCGACAGAGATCGGCAATCGAGCGAATTGCTTTCGGATTGCCGCGCCGCACCACGAGGCCCTCCTCCCAAGATGCGAAGGTCACCACGCGAACCGCACCTCGCCGGAAGAGACGATTGACAATGGGAACGTTATATTCTCCGCTGGCGTGGTCCAGCAGATGCGTGCCGGCCGCGTGCACCCGGCCCTGTTTCAGCCATTCGAGGGCGCGACGGCTGGAACACGGGATCGCAATCATTTCGATTCCCGCGCCGGCGAGCAGCTCCCCGAGCACGGAGAGCGCCGGATCGCAGCCGGCGAGCAAGAGCCTCTTGCCGGATTCAGGCAGTTTGGTTGGCGTTTCCACCGAGACGGAATGGCGGGACTTTTTTGCAATGGCTCCATCCGCCGCGGGCAGGTAGGCGGCGGCGCAGGACGCCGGCACTGCGATGGTGCGTTCACCGACGCAGCATAGGCGCACAAGGCCGCCTTCCGGTGCACGCTGCCGAGCATCGGGAGCGAGCAGGTCTGCCTGAACTCGGACCGGATCGGAAGCAGAGTCTCCCATAGAGAAGATCTCTTCGACGGCAACATCGAGGACGCGGGCCAGTTGAAGCGCGATGGCGGTATTGGGAGAAAAGCCGCCGCTTTCGATGGCGTAGATGGTTTGCCGGCGGACGCCTGCGCCGCGGGCCAGGACCGCGGCGGAAATCCCGCGCATTTCGCGGATCTTCTTCAAGCGGCAGATCACGTTTTGATTATCGTCCATTATCATGGACATTGGTCGCGTATTCATGACGCATTCCGGAATTGGCTGTGGCGCTCATCAAGAACACGCATATCGGCGAAGGTTTGACGTTGCAGCTTCGGGGCGAGGCGTTCAATGTAGCGAATCACCCCAATTTCAATACACCGAACCTGACCGTCTTTTCCGCGGCCGGGGCGCCGCCTTCGGGTTCCGCGGGAGTCATCACCAGCACTTCGACCACTTCGCGCCAGATCCAGGTGGCGGCGAAGCTGATCTGGTGAGGGGCGAAATCGGCTATAGCGGATTCAGCAACAGGAGCATCGTTAAC
>JBOGMI010000576.1:0-3821 GCA_050746645.1 Bryobacteraceae bacterium
GCAGACCGCGTCACTTTCGCGGTCCGTGTCGCTTTCGATTTGTGTATCGCCGCGTTGCCGTTGACAGATGTGCCGTTTGCCCCGCCGTTTCGCGGCGGTCCGTTGGGCGTGATCTTGCCTAGAACAACGGCACGATTTGCTCCCGTCGCCATCGGAATATTCGAAGGCCGCGAGTGCGCTGTCTCGTAGGCCAGCACCGCGAAGGCGATCGCTTCTTTTGCGTCCACGTCCAGACCGACTTCGGTAGTTTCCATCACCGGAATCGGGTCCATCGCCTTGCACAAGTTTCGCATCAGCGTCGCGTTATGCGTGCCGCCGCCGGAGACGAAGATCTCGTCCACGCGCATGTCCGTCATTACGAAGTTGCGCACGCTGACTGCGATGCTCTCCGCTGTCAGCGCGGTCGCGGTCGCAATCAGGTCTTCGCTGCTGAGCTCGGTGTCGAGCAGTTTGGAGACATACTCGGTGCCGTACTGCTCGCGTCCCGTCGTCTTCGGCGGCTTCTGGCGGAAATATTTATCGCGCAGCAGCTTGGCGAGCAGCTTGGGATCCACCTCGCCCGCCGCCGCCATTACGCCGTCGCGGTCGTAGGTCTGCGCGCCCTGCGTGATGCGCGTCACGAGCTGGTCGATCACAATATTGCCGGGGCCGGTGTCGAAGGCAATCACGCGATCCGAATTCGTATTCGGAGGGATGGCCGTCAGGTTGGCAATGCCGCCGATGTTGACCGCCACGCGCCCGCGCCCGCGATGCCGGATCAGCATGTAATCGAGGTAGGGCACGAGCGGCGCTCCTTTGCCGCCCGCCGCCACGTCGCGCTCCCGAAAATTCGAGATCACGTCGATGCCCGTGCGCTCGGTGATCACGCTGGATTCCCCGATCTGGAACGTGCTGGTGACCTTCTTGCCCAGATACTGCGTGCTCTGTCCTTCGTGGAAGATCGTCTGCCCATGGCAGCCGATCAGCCTGACGGACTCGAGCGGAATCTGGGCGCGCTCGGCGGTCTCCTCCAATGCCTCGGCGTATAATTCCCCGAGGAGGAAGTTCAACCGCGAAATATCTCCCGTCTGGGCGCTGGTATTCGAAACGGCGAAGAGCGCCTCACGGATTCTTCTGGGGTAAGGGACGGAGTGGCTCGTCAGGACATTGATCTTTGCCTTAAAGCCGGACCCGGTGATATCGACGATCGCCACGTCGATGCCATCGAGCGAAGTCCCGCTCATGATACCTGCTATTCTCATCACTTTAGCAACTCTAGCTGCAACTCTTGTAGAATCTGCAACGCTTCAACCGGCCGGAGCTCGTCAATATCGAGGGCCCGGATCCGATCCGCAAGCCCTTGGTTCACGGGCTCGAAAAGTCTGATTTGTAGGGGCGTTTCCGCGTCACTCGGCGCCAGTTTTTCGTGAACCGAGTGTTCCCTTACTTCATGATGCAATAAAACCGACCTTGCCCGCTCGATTACTTGAGGGGGTAGACCCGCCAAACGGGCCACTTCAATGCCGTAACTGCGGTCGGCGGACCCAGGTTCGACCTTTCTTATGAATAAGATACGCTCTGCGGATTCTTTTACGGCGACATGCAAATTTCTTACCCCAGAAAGTTGTTCGGCAAGCTCGGTCAGCTCGTGATAATGGGTCGCAAATAGTGTTTTGGCACTAGTTTCGTCGTGAATATGCTCCACAACCGCCCAGGCGAGCGCCAAACCGTCATAGGTGGAGGTGCCCCGCCCGATCTCGTCCAGGACGATGAAACTGCGGGGCGTGGCGGTGTTCAGGATGGCGGCCGCCTCGGTCATTTCGACCATAAACGTGGATCGTCCGCGCGCCAGGTTGTCCGCCGCGCCGATCCGGGTGAAAACCCGGTCCACGACGGGTAACAGCGCCGCATCCGCCGGAACGAAGGAGCCGATCTGAGCCAGAATCAGGATCAACGCGGCCTGGCGCAGATAGGTGGATTTGCCGCCCATATTCGGGCCGGTGATGACGGCGACGAATTCGCCCGAAGAATTCAGGTAAAGGTCGTTCGGGATGAAGCGGCCCGCGTCGCGCTCGGCCAGTTTCTCGATCACCGGATGGCGCCCGGCATCGATGCGCATCTCGCCGGAATCGGAAAATCGCGGGCGGCGGTAGCGGTTTTCGACCGCCACCTGCGCCAGCGTTGCGGCGACATCGATCTCGGCCACCCGCGCGGCGGCGCATTTGATCTGTTCGGCGTGCGAAGCGGCGAAGAGCCGGACTTGCTGGAAGATTTCGCGCTCGAGCGCCAGAATTTTTTCTTCCGCCGCCAACACTTTGGCTTCCAGCTCCTTTAATTCCGGCGTGGTGAAGCGTTCCGCGTTCGCGAGCGTCTGTTTGCGCTGATAATCGCCGGGCGCCAGGTGCAGATTGGCTTTGGAAATTTCGATGTAGTAGCCGAATACGTTGTTGAAGCGGACCTTCAGCGACTGGATTCCCGTTCGCGCGCGCTCGCGCGTCTCGATGGCGGCGATATATTGGCGGCTGTTGCGGCTGATGTCGCGCAGTTCGTCGAGTTCCGCCGAATAGCCGTCGCGAATCGTTCCGCCGTCGTTCAAATTCACCGGCGGGTCGTCGGAAATCGCGGTGAGAATTTTGTCCCGCACTTCCGGGGCCGCTTCGATGCCGGCTTTCAGACCCGCGGCGTCGAGCTGCGCCGTGATTTCCGCGATCTTCGGCAACTGCGCGAGCGAACGGCCCAGCGCCAACACGTCGCGCGGCGTGGCGCTGCCGAGCGTCGTCTTTGCCAGCAGCCGTTCTAAATCCTGCACCGAACCGAGTCTCTTTCGTAGCTCGTTCCGCACCATGATCTTGCCGGCCAATTCCGCCACCGCGTCCAGGCGCGCTTCAATCTCTTCCCGGTTGCAGGAAGGCGAGAGCAGCCGCCGCCGCAACAGACGCCCGCCCATGCCGGTCGAGGTGTCGTCCAGTACATGAATCAGCGTGGCTTCGCGGCTCTCGCCGGCAAAAAGCGGTTCGAGTAATTCCAGATTCCGCACGGTCGCGGCGTCCAGCACCATGTGGTCCGTCCGCTCAAAAAACGCGGGCGGGCTCACATGATCGAGCGCCGTCTTTTGCGTTTCGCGAAGGTAATGCAGCACGGCGCCCGCCGCGGCGGTTGCCAGCGGCTTATCGCCCAAGCCGCAGCCGTCGAGCGACAGAAGCCGGAAATTTTCCAGAATCTGCCGGCCCGCATAATCGCCGCCGAAAACCCAGTTGTCGAGCGGAGTTTCCAGACAGGCTACCCCCGGACCATCGCCGTCCGGGTGCAGCACTTCGCGGACGTTGAGCGCTTCGAGTGCCGGCAGCATTTCCTCCGTCGCGAGTTCCGTCGTCCGGAACTCGCCGGTCGAGACATCCACATACGCCAGCCCGGCCCGTGCGCCCTTCCGAAACACGGCGGCCAGATAGTTATTCTCGTGCGAGCGCAGCACGCTGCTGTCGGTCGCCGTACCCGGCGTGACGATCCGCGTGACTTCGCGCCGGACGAGTTTCTTGCCCGGCCCCGGCTCCTCCATCTGTTCGCAGATAGCGACGCGATAGCCGCCTTGGATCAGCCGCGAAAGATAGCCTTCGGCCGCGTGATACGGCACGCCGCACATCGGTATCGGCTCGCCGCGTTCCTTGTTGCGGGAAGTGAGCGTAATCCCCAGCTCGCGCGCGGCGGTAATCGCGTCGTCGTAGAAAAGCTCGTAGAAGTCGCCCAGCCGGAAAAACAGCAGCGCACCCGGCACCTGCTCTTTCGCGGCAGAGTATTGCCGCATCAGGGGTGTCGCCGGCTCGCCGCTCACGCCGGTACCAAAA
>JBOGMI010000577.1:0-2003 GCA_050746645.1 Bryobacteraceae bacterium
CGGGCCGCGGCACGCGCCAGCAGCAAATTGGCGACATTGGCGCAGGCGATCAGTAGAACGAGCATCACTGCGCCGAGCAGGATCAACAGCGGTGCACGCGAGTCGCCGATCAGTTGTTCCTTGAGCGGCACCAGCACGGAATGAACATTCTTGTTGGAACCTGGATACTGCTTTTCGAGCCGTTTTGAAATCGCGAGCAGGTCCTGGCGCGCCTCGGCGAGCGTAACGCCGGGCTTCAGCCGCGCAATCGCATTCCAACCGTGGTCGCCGCGGCGCGCGAGGTCTTTGTCAGTCATGTCAACCGGAAGCCAGACATCGACGCCGCCCGCCGGAAAGCGGAACCAGCGCGGCATGACGCCGATCACGGCATAGGTTTCGCCGTTCAGCTCGATCGTCTCCGAAAGCACATCCTTTGCGCCGGCAAAATGCCGCTGCCAGAAGCCGTAGCTCAGCACGGCAACATTGTGCTTCCCGCGGCTGTCGCCACGCGCGAATGTGCGTCCGAAGAGGGGCTTCACGCCGAGCACATCGAAGAAATTCGCTTGTGTCGGTGTGACAACGCCAAGTTCCGGCTCGCCTGAGCCGCTGACGCTCGTGTCGTTGCCCCAGCCGTAGAGACTGCTCGCTGCAAATGAGCGATTTTGCGCCTGCCAATCCAGGTAGTCGGCGGCATTCATCAAAAAATGGCCCGGCGCCTGCTCGCTTTCAAAGAGCTGCACCAGGCGTGCCGGGTCTTTGAACGGCGGCGGCTCGAGCAGCACCGCGTTCACAACCGAAAAGATCGCGGTGTTGGCGCCGATGCCGAGCGCCAGCGTGATGATTGCCGCGGCAGTAAAGCCCGCGTTGCGGCGCATTTGCCGCAGCCCATAGCGAACATCCTGCCAGAGAGTTTCCAGAGCGATCCATGTCCACATATCGCGGCTCCTTTCCTGTGCGAGAGTCAGGTTGCCGAAGCGCTGCCGTGCGCGAGAGCGTGCGTCTTCGGGAGTCATGCCGGCTTCGAGATTTCCCCGCTCTTCGAGGGCAATGTGAGCGTTGATTTCTTCTGCGAGGTCACCGGGCGCACGGAATCGGGCGCGGATTCTGGCAAGCTGACGACGCCAGCTCATCGCAAGCCTTTCTCGGCTTCAATGGGCCGCAGAACACTTGTCACCGCGCGCACGAACCGCTCCCAGCGCGATGTTTCGGCACTCAGCTTGCGGCGTCCGGCGGCAGTGAGCCGGTAGTATTTGGCGCGCTGGTTATTTTCCGACATGCTCCATTCGCCCGTGATCCAGCCTTCCTGTAATAAGCGCTGCAGCGCGGGGTAGAGCGATCCGTGCTCCACGCGCAGCGCATCTTCGGACATGCGCTCAATCGATTTCGCGATGCCATGGCCGTGAGTCGGGCCCCAGGCCAGGGTCTGCAGAATCAGCATGTCCAGGGCGCCGTATACGAGGGCTACTTTTTCACGGGAGAAATCCTTCGGCATGTGGAAGCTTTTCTACCTCTCAATGTAGTCGATTGCCTACTGCTCGTCAAGAGACTCTCAAATTTGGGACATGCGCTTGCGCATCGGCAACCGTGAATCTGCCGGCAAGACCCACCCTCCTGAGTTAGTCACCGCTTCCAAATCTTTTTCTTTCGCGTTTAGATCCAGCGCCTTACACCCTCCGCACCGCTCACTCCATATGCCCACTCCGCACACTCAGTACAGAAATTGGGGACTGGCTTCGAATTTCCGCACCGCGATGCCCCGAAAAACGAGCAACGCCAACTTGCGGAAATTCGTTGCCTGTCCCCAATTTCTGCTCTCGGGGACAGGCTCCTCTGTCCCAAGCGGTTTTTGCGCGTGGACAGAGCAGCCAGTCCCCAGGCCCCGTACCGTCTGGATAAACACCATGGCAACTGCCAAACAAATCGCGGCCAATCGCCGCAACGCACAGAAATCCACTGGCCCCAAATCCGCCGAGACCAAGGCCAAAATCGCACAAAACGGCGTCAAACACGGCCTCTGCGCCAAA
>JBOGMI010000578.1:0-1146 GCA_050746645.1 Bryobacteraceae bacterium
CCGATTGCGCGTTGAAGAAGATGGGCCGCGCCTCCAGGCAAGGCTCCATCTGTTCGCCAAGCGTCCGCACATGATCCTCTACCGAGCGGCTATGGTCCGCGCCGGTGAAGATTTGCGGAATCCAGAAGAAATCCTGCTCGCGCAGAGCTTCGCGAAAGGCGCGGAAGTCGGGCAGAAGAAAGCGTGGCGCCTCTATGCCTTCGTAGCCCAGATCGCGCCAGTAAGCGAAGCGCGGCTCCCAATGTTTTCCCGTATCGACGCCCCAAAGGTGACGCACAAGAGCAAGCTGCATACCTCGTGGCATTATGTCACTGATACCCATGATCACCAAAATCGCGACTTTTCTTTCCGCAGCTCTGCTCTCGCTCGCCTCCGCTTCCGCTTCCGCTCAGACGCATTGGGTGGGGACCTGGGCCGCGAGTCCTTCGCCGGAATATCCGGGAGCGCAATTGCAGGCTAAAAAATTGGTGTTGGCAAACCAGACGGTTCGCGAGATCGTACACACCAGCATCGGCGGCGATACCGTGCGCGTGCGTTTGTCGAATGCCTACGGTCCGCACACGGTGGAAATCGGCGCCGCTAGTATCGCTTTGCGCACGAAAGGGTCATCCATCGTCCCCGGCTCGGACCGCGTGTTGACGTTTAGCGGCCGGAAAACGGTTGCGATTCCGCCGAACGCGCCGGTGCTCAGCGATCCGGTCAAGTTGAACGTGCCCGCGAATGGCGACCTGGCGATCAGTATTTTTATTCCCAAAAGCGCGCCCGCCGGCGGCATCCACTACAGCGCCGAGCAGACCAACTACATTGGCAAAGGCGATCTGACCGGCGCGGCCTCAATTCCGCATGCCGATACGATCGAATCCTGGATGTTTTTGACCGACGTCGAGGTAAGGGCGCCCAAAGCTGCCGCGGCGATTGTCGCTTTCGGCGATTCGATTACCGATGGCTATCATTCCACCGTGGACGCGAACCATCGCTGGCCGAATTTTCTCGCCGACCGTTTGTTAGCCCGGCGCCGCCAGCCTGAAGTCGCCGTAGTTGACGAAGGCATCGGCGGCAACCGCATTCTGCACGATGCCTCGGGAAACGTCGCTTTCGGGGTTAATGCGCTTTCGCGATTCGACCGCGATGCACTCGCGGAACCGG
>JBOGMI010000579.1:0-2898 GCA_050746645.1 Bryobacteraceae bacterium
ACTTACTCCTTAAATCCTTAAATCGAATACATGGCGCTTGAGGTTCACGTGCGATTGTGCTGCGCGCGGGCCATGATACTTGCCATATTGTCGTAATAGATCTTTTTCAGCACGTCGTCCGGAAGGCCGAATCCGTTCAGCGCCCAGTGGTAATTGAAATTGAAATTGGCGGTGTCGACCTTGCCGCGCAAGTAGAAATGTTCGTCTTCGGTCTCAAGAATCCGAAATGTGGCGCCAAAAAACGGCTCACTATAGGTCACGTCCGTTCCATAAACAATCCGATCGGAATATTTCGTCAAAAACCGATGTACGAACCGTGGGATCGTGGCCGTCTCCGCAAAGCGTGCCGCGATATCGGCGTTCAGGTTAGGGTTGCGATCAAGCATCTGGCCTAAGCGTCCCAGATCGTAGTCGAGATTGCACAGATGGCAGGCGATGAACTGCGTTTTGGGATGCTTCTTCACTGCATTCTCCATGCTGTTCACGAGCTGGTCGTGATCGTAGCTGCCGGGCTCGAGAATGATTCTCCAGGTCCAGCCGTTCATAAGCCCATCGTTGGTGTTGTTCATTGGATAGTAGGACCAGATCGGATCGGAAGTGTGGAAGGAGATCGGCATGCCGAGCTGGCCGGCTTTGTCCCAGAGGGGATCAAGACGCGGATCGTCCTGATGCGGCCCGACCGGAGCGTTTGGGCTGGGCGGGGGCATGGGGCCGCGGGTGTAGCTAGGCCCTCCATTCAATTTCTCCTGAGCGACGTAAGGCTTACGGTGATGGCGCGCCCCTGCATTCTGACCCGAGAAGATACCCCGGCCCTTGTCATGGAGTTCGCCTATGCCCTTGGCGCCGGCACGATGACACTCCTCGAGCGACTTGATCGCATTCGGCCCAAAGCCGCTCTGATCCACACCCCGCAAATCGAACATGCACCATAGATCGAAACGGTCAGCGTGATCCGCGTATTCGCGGGCAACCTCGTTAAAGCGATCTACTGTACGGGCCCCGCTGAAAACGACGCTCTTTTCAACGCCGGCCTTATCCATGATCCTGACCATCTCGGTGACGGATAGCGGACCATGGCCATGATTATGGCCATCAAAGACGCGGAATTTCGCCTTCGGGACCTCTGTTATCGGGATCCGGTAAATGGATTCCGGAACGTAATCGTTAAGCAGAATCGCCGGTGGTGTTCCCGGCTGCTCGGCCGCGGTCCCGACGTCCTTGGATTGCCTGCGCGCTTCGGAGGGTCGCGCGGCGAATGCCGTGCCGGCCATGCCGGCCATGATCAGTTCTCTACGGTTCATCGAGTTTCAATCCCTCTCTTTTGCCACTTCAAAGGAGACCGGGAATCTTATCACAGCCCCGAACAAGCTAGTTTGGCAACGACCATATCTGGGCCGGCTGATTATGCCCGCAGGCTCGTATCCTCAGGCCCTGCACTCGGTTGTACGGGCCACTGGCGCTAAGACAGCGGCCGTCGGAATCGATTAAGTTGCCAACCGGATTGTATTTCCATCGTTCAGTGCTACTGCCGTTGCAGGCCTCCATTACTACCTTCCCGTTTCTGGCGCCAAGACAATGCCTACCGGACTTCAAGGCTCCTCCGGGAGTGATTGTCCAGCGTTCGGCAGCCGTGCCAGCACACGCTCCAACAGTTCCGGAAGCCGTGAGACAGCGGGTATACTCTTGGATGCTCGGATGCCTCTCGTTCGGGTGTTTTTGGCGCCAGTTCGTTCCAGGCGGCAGCGGAACAGCCATAATGATGGCCCCCGTGCGGGTCGGCACGCCGCAAGAGGAGGGGGCATGAACCCTCCAGATCCCCGTGTCATGACTGGCAACATGGGCCTCTAATATAGGTGAAGAGGAAACTCTCCCGTTCCATAGATTGCGTGCATTCAGGCGGCATGGTTTGCTGGCGGAAAAGCCGAACTGGGCCGGTTGCAACCGGACGTGAATGGGCGAACTCCCGTGGTTCAGTACGGCCACCGCATACTCGCCTCCGGCAAGTCTTTTGAACAGAACATCGGTGGCTGGGCTTCGCTCGACCAGGGTAGCCATCTTGCCGAGCGGATCTTGATCGATCGCGATGACCGACTTGTTACCGAGAATCGCGATTGCCTGGGCGCTGAGTTTGGTCAGATCGGAGCTGAGGTTAAGCGGCGACGACATCATCGACCACAGCGCCATCTGGCTCCGAGTTTCAGCCAGGCTCATGCCCGGATCGCCACCGATAACGAAGTCCGGGTCGTCCCAATTCCCTGGCTTCTGAAACCGGCCCAACTGGAGATTAACAGCATAGTTCCAAAGTACGCTGTGAAAACGCGGCCTATCCGGATGGCTAGCGTGAAAAGTGGCGACATCGTTGCCTACCCGCCACAACTGTCCATACTTACCCACCCAGCTCAGCACATCGTAATAATACGGCCCGAACCGGCAGCAGTCTGTGGCTGATTCCGAAAAGACGATGGGCCTGCCGGTCGCTTTCAAAGCTCGACTCTCTGCGGAGTATGCCTTCCGCCTGGCTTCGACTTTGTTGCTCCCCGGCGACACATACACGTTGCAGCCGTCCAACTTCAAATAGTCCACCCCCCACGATGCAAACAGCCGGGCATCCTGAAGAAAATGCGCTTTGCCGCCGCCATTTGGCGCCCCGCTACCTGCGAAACCGCCGCAAGTTGCGTAGCCGGAGTCCTCGTAGATGCCAAATTTTAGCCCCATGGAGTGGATGGCGTCAGCAAGTGCTTTCATACCGTGCGGAAACCGCTGTGGATCGGCCTGGAGATCGCCCCTGCTATCGCGATCCTTCTGCATCCAGCAATCGTCGATGGTCACCGTGTTGTACCCGCGCGCAGCAAGGCCGGTCCTTACCAATCCTTTGGCGTTGGCGAGAATAGTCTCCGC
>JBOGMI010000580.1:0-10798 GCA_050746645.1 Bryobacteraceae bacterium
GCGGCGTGCTGGAGGGTGACGGCAGCCGCGTCATTAGCGGCGCAAACACATTGGAAGAAGCCGGCCCATCGGATCTCGCGTTCATCGCCAATCGGAAGGCGATCGAAAAGGCGTCATCGTGCCGCGCCGGGTGCCTGATCGTAGCCGAAGGGTTCTCGGGCGAAGGAACACTGATCCGGGTCTCCGACCCGCGCGCCGCATTCGCGCGAGCGCTTGCGGCGATCTGCGAAAAGCCGCGCCAGGCCGGCTCGATTCATTCCACGGCGACGATTGCCGAGAGCGCACACATCGGCGCGAACTGCGTGATCGGCGCAGGATGCCGTATCGGAGAGCGTGTTTTTATCGGCGATGGCAGCACGTTGTATGCGAACGTGGCGATTTACGACGGCGTTCGCATCGGCGCGCGAGCGATTCTGCATTCCGGCTGCGTAATCGGCGCCGATGGCTTCGGATTCGTGCTCTCCGGCGACCATTATGAAAAATTTCCGCAGGTGGGCACGGTTGAGATCGGTAACGATGTCGAAATCGGTGCGAATTCGTGTATCGATCGCGGCGCGCTCGGCGCAACCCGCATCGGAGACGGCACAAAGATCGATAATCTTGTCCACGTGGCGCACAATTGCTCGATCGGCAAGCACGTGGTGATCGCAGCACAGACGGGTTTTTCCGGCAGCGTGACCGTCGGCGATTATGCGGTGATCGGCGGCCAGGTAGGCGTCGGCGAAAAAGCGCAGATCGACGCCAAAGCCGTGGTAGGCGGCCAGGCCGGCATTTTGGTGTCGCAACACGTGCATGCGGGCGAGCCGGTCTGGGGCACCCCGGCACGGCCATTGCGGCAGTATCTGAAGAATCTGGCACAGATCGGGAAGATTGGCGAGGTGCGGGATCAGGTGCGGGAGATAAAAAAGAAAATGGAGAGCGGCAATTGGCCTCGGCGGGCATAGCGTAACCGGGAGATGTTCGCAATTTCCCTCTGATGATTGGCGCGATCGCAATCTTTAGATCTCCGGAATATTTACGATACGGTTCCTCCACTCTTCGGGATCCGAGGCCGCCCAGATGAGCACGAGTGCATCGATCACTTCGCCGATTGGCGCGTGCTGGCTCACCCAAAACACACCTGGGCTCGAACGGCCGCTCATCAGGAACGCGCCGAAATGCCAAGGCATTGTTTGATGGTCGTGCGTGACCAGGATTCGATCCTGTGCCGCCGCCAGCGCGAGAACGTCCGGATCAGGAACTCCCTCCAGCTTCGCTTCGTTAGCCGAGAGGAAATCCATTGCGGGTTCATCCCGGCGGCACCCCTTGACAATCGCGTGGTTGAAGTCGGCGTCCGCCAGAAAGCGGATCATCCATCAGTTCCGCCGCGGCGCCTGTTGCCGCCGCATGCGCTCAAATTTCTGTTTGATATCAGGAGGATTAGGGTTAGCGGAAATGTACGCATCTTCCGCACGCCTGCGCACTTCCATCGTGCGCTCCACTTCTTCTTTATGGCGCTGATAGAATGCAATGGCTCCATTGACCTGCTCTAAGCTCAGCGTTGGATAGTGTGATCGAATTGTTTCAGGCTCCTCGCCGTTCCGGTACTCCCAAATGACGCGATCAATGGGGACACGGCTTCCAGCGATGTAAAATCCCGTTTCCCGGCGCTCGATGCATTCGCTTGCCATAGAGACAGACCTACTTTAGTGTATCCGTTTTTCTCCCTGCTGCTGCTTCTTCTGCCATATTCCTTTTGCCATTCGCACCCGTTAGCTGCCATTCGGCCTGCTTGGATTGACGCGGTTTGCGAGAATAGAAGGTAGTACTTCTTCAGAATCCGGCATTTTGGGTCGCTTACGCTCCCGGCTCGGTTTCGGCATCAAAACTTGTTGTGAAGAAACAAAACCATTTATGGGATGGCTCTAGTCTCCAACTACCCTTTGGACTTGCCTTTGAGGATCTTTACGCGCGTGAAGGACTGGTGAAGCTGGACGCGATCTTCCTCGAAGAGCTTCGGCAAGCGGCGCCGGATTTGCACACCCGTCTGCTCGCCGCGCGGCAGGCGCCGGACGCCCTCGCGCCCAAAGAGTATTCCCTGCTCATTATCGAAGCAGCTCCCTATTTGGAAGACTTCGTCGCCCATGTGTTCGGCATCGATGCCGATCTGCGCGAACTGCAAACACGCCACTCCAAACTCGCGCCGCTGTATTCGGTGAAGCGCCGCTTTGTGCAGCGGAAAGCGCTCACCGGCTATACCGTGGAACGCGCCAGTGAAATCGACGGTTTCGCCGTTGGCTCGGCGCTCGAAGCTCTGCTGCAGGAACCGCTGACGGAACTCAGCTTCGCCAGCCACGTCTCGCGATGGCTGGAGGCGGAAACCGAACACGCCGAGCATTTGCAGCTTGCGGCGCAATATGCCGCCTGGGCCACGCTTTCGCCGCAAGGCGAGGCTCGCCACGGAAAGGGCGTGCTCTTTAAGACTCCGCACAAGCTCGATTACCATCATTTGATTCCTGTCCAGGAGGTCGCGAACGGCTTGATCCGCCTGGAGCTGCCGAGCGATCATTGGCGGCGGCGCGAAGGTTTTGAGTTGACCGACGCGGGAGCGGACCTGACCGGCGCGCTCGATCAGGCGCATTACTGCATCAAATGCCACAACCAGGGAAAAGATAGCTGCTCGACAGGCCTGAAAGAGAAGAACGGCGAATTCAAAAAGAGCGTGTTCGGCGTCACACTGGCCGGCTGCCCGCTGGATGAAAAGATTTCCGAGATGAACGCCCTCAAAGGGCTGGGCAATCCGATCGGCGCGCTGGCGGCGGTGGTCATCGACAACCCCATGTGCGCGGGCACCGGTCACCGCATCTGCAACGATTGCATGAAGTCCTGTATCTTCCAGAAGCAGGACCCGGTCGATATTCCGCAAGTCGAAACGCGCAGTCTCAAGGACATTTTGGATCTGCCCTGGGGCTTTGAAATTTACAGCCTGCTCACGCGCTGGAACCCGCTGAATCTCGCCCGTCCCTATCCGTGTGAGACCAGCGGGTATAAAGTCTTGTGCGTCGGTCTTGGACCGGCCGGCTTCACGCTGGCACATCATCTGATGAACGACGGCCACACTGTCGTGGCGGTAGACGGGCTCAAGATCGAGCCTCTCACCGAAGACATTTCCGGCGTGAACGCTTACGGAGAGCGCGTGCCGTTTCGCCCCTTGCGCGACATCTCCGAAATTTACGAGCGGCTGGATGAGCGCGTGATGGCTGGCTTCGGCGGCGTGGCGGAATATGGAATCACTGTCCGCTGGAACAAGAACTTCTTGAAAATCCTGCGGCTGCTGGTGGAGAGGCGGCGCGAGTTCAGCATTTTCGGCGGCGTCCGTTTCGGCGGCACGATTACCGCCGACAGCGCCTTCGAAATGGGATTCGATCACATCGCGCTGTGCATGGGCGCCGGCCGTCCCACGGTCATCCCGATGAAGAATGGCCTGGTGCGCGGTGTGCGCCAGGCTTCGGACTTCCTGATGGCGCTGCAACTCACGGGCGCCGCTAAGGAAGAGTCGATTGCAAACCTGCAGATCCGTATGCCGATTGTCGTAATCGGCGGCGGATTGACGGCGGTCGATACAGCGACGGAATCGCTTGCGTACTACGTCGTTCAGGTGGAAAAATTTCTCAAGCGGTACGAACTGCTCGCCGCGGAGATCGGCGAGCGCGAAATTCAATCCAGATGGAATGGCGAAGAAGCCGAAATTGCCCGCGAATTTCTGGCTCACGCAAGGGCCATTCGCGCCGAACGCGGGCATGCGGCGCGCGAAGGCCGCGAGCCGCGGCTCATCGAGCTGCTGGATTCCTGGGGCGGCGTCACCATCGCTTATCGCCGCCGGCTGGTCGATGCGCCAAGCTACACGCTGAATCACGAAGAAGTCGCCAAAGCGCTCGAAGAAGGCGTGCGCTTTGCCGAATGCCTGACTCCGGAAGAAGTCGAGATCGATTCGTATGGCAGCGCCGCCGCCTTGCGCTGCGAAAAATTCCGGCACGATGCCGATACGCGGATGCTGGTCACAACCGGAGAACGCGACGTGCTTCCGGCAAAGACAATCCTGGTGGCGGCAGGCACCCAGCCGAATACGGTATTGGCGCGCGAGGATTCGCAAAATTTCACGCTGGATGGCCGCTACTTCCAAGCCCTCGACGAAAATGGCGAGCCGGTGAAGCCGGTCCGCGTCGCCAAGCCACCCGCCACGCATGTTTTGGTGTCGCTCCGGCCCGACGGCGGCGCCATCAGCTTTTTCGGCGATCTGCACCCATCATTTTCGGGCAATGTGGTCAAGGCCATGGGCAGCGCCAAGAAAGGCTATCCGGTGGTCTCGCGGATGCTCGCCCGGCGTTCGCCGTCCGAACCCGGCCCCGCTGCGCTGGTTGACCGCTTAAACGACGAGCTGCGCCCGATCGTACACGACGTTGTCCGGCTCACCCCGAATATCGTCGAAATCGTCGTCCGTGCGCCTCTTGCCGCTCGCGCATTCCAGCCCGGCCAGTTTTACCGGCTGCAGAATTACGAGACTCTTTCCGCGCATACCGACGGAACCGTGCTCGCCATGGAAGGGCTGGCGCTCACCGGCGCCAAAGTGGATCGGGAAAGCGGACTGCTCTCGACCATCGTTCTCGAAATGGGCGGCTCGTCGGATCTGTGCGCATTGCTGAAACCGGGAGACCCGGTCGTGCTGATGGGGCCCACCGGCGCGCCTACCGAAACCCCGCCGCAGGAAACGGTTTTGCTCGCGGGGGGCGGCCTGGGAAACGCGGTTCTGTTCTCCATTGGCCAACAACTCCGCGCTTCCGGCTCGCGCGTGATTTATTTCGCCGGATACAAGAAAATCATCGACCGCTACAAAGTCGAGGAGATCGAGAAGGCCGCCGACGTGGTGGTTTGGTGCTCCGATGAAGCGCCGGGATTTACGCCCAGCCGCGTGCAGGACAGCGCCTTCGTCGGCAACATCGTGGAGGCGATGGCGGCTTACGCCGGCGGCGATTTCGGCGAACCGCAGATTCCCCTAAGCACCGTCGATCGGCTCATTGTCATCGGCTCGGACGGCATGATGCGCGCGGTTCAGCAGGCGCGCCATTCCGTGCTTCGGCCCTATCTCAAGCCCGATCATCGCGCCATCGCCAGCATCAACTCGCCCATGCAGTGCATGATGAAGGAGATCTGCGCGCAGTGCCTGCAGATGCACAAAGATCCGCTCACGGGCAAAGAAACCGTGGTGTTTTCCTGCTTCAACCAGGACCAGCCGCTCGATCAGGTGGAGTTCGGCAGCCTGCGCTCGCGGCTGAGCCAGAACGGAGCGCAGGAAAAGCTCACCAAGCTCTGGGTCGACCACTGTCTCCGCAGCCTCGGCGTCCGGCCGGATTGCCAGCCCGCGGGCGCATCGGTGGGTTGAATTCAAGCTTTGCAATATCGAAACGCTGGAACTGAGCCGGGAGCGTGAGCGCTTACGCGTCCGGTTCGGCTTCGGTTTCCACGATCGAAAACGCGCGGTCCAGACGTGACATGAAATCGCGCACCTTGTGATCGACCGATTGCTTCAGGTCCGCCAGCTCCTGCTCGGCAGCGCGCAGGCGGTCGGCCAGATGCAAGCACGCGAGAACCGCGGTGCGCGTGGAATCGAGATTGCCGGCGCGGCGCGCGATCGACGACATCAACTCGTCCACTTGCCGGCCCAGCTCTTCCGTATCTTGCGGATCGCCCGAGGTGGAAACCGTGTAGGTCTGATTGAAGATCGTGATGCGGACAACCGGTTTGTTTCTGTCCGGTGAATCCATAGACGCCTTAGCTAGCGCTCAACAGATCGAGCTGGCTGAGCAGCTTCTCGATCCTCGATTTGACTTCCTTGCGCTCGTTGCGCAAATCCTCGCCCTCCCGGGAAAGCCGCCCGATGCGCTCTTCCCATTCCGCCCTTTCGCTTTCGAGCCGTGCGGCGCGCGCATTCGCTTCGTCCCGCTCGCCGCGAGCCGCCGACAATTCGCCTTCCACCGACCCGGCATGGGCCTGCAAACGGCCGTTTTCTTCGCGCAGTTCGGTAATCACCTGGACCGCATGGGTAATGCGCTCTTCCAAGCTGGAGAGCGTGTCGATCGCCTGTTCTGGTGCTGCTGCCATTCAGATCGATTGTATTGCAGTTATTGCCGTGCGGCTTTGGCTTTTTCGACCAGCGCCGAAAATCCGACCGAATCGTTCACGGCGATGTCCGCCAGCACTTTTCGATTCAGATCGATTCCGGCGCGTTTGAGGCCGTTGATGAACTTGCTGTAGGAGATCTGGGCCTGGCGGCATGCCGCGTTGATGCGCACGATCCACAGCGAGCGGAAATGCCGCTTCTTCAAGCGCCGGCCGATATAGCCATAGCGCAGCGCTTTTTCGACCGCTTCCTGTGCGGCGCGGTTCAGCTTCGATTTGGTTAGGAAAAAACCCTTCGCCCGGCGCAGGGTTTTATGGCGGTAGTCCCGCCGGTGGCTTCCTCGTTTGACTCTAGGCACGTTTTACTCCTTACTGAAATACGAGAGGAAACAGGCACGTGCGGCGGCGCTGGCCCTGCTCGCGAATCAAAGTCTCTAGTGTAGCCTAATACGGCAGCATCTTGGACAGCTTGTGCTGATCGGCCTCGTCGGCGACCACGCCCTTTCCGAGTTTCCGCTTCCGCGAGCGCGCCTTCGAGGTCAAAATGTGCCGCGCCTTCGCATGATGCCGGGTTACTTTCCCCGTCCCGGTCCTTTTGAAGCGTTTGGACGCACCTTTGTGTGTCTTCAGTTTGGGCATAGTTGCGAAGCGAGTGGGGCTACTCGTGAAGTATAGCATGGCATCGGAGAAAAAAGACGAGTCCTGACACTACCCAACCATGGTGGCGACGGAAATGAAAGGAATGTCCGGCTTTCGCGAGACTGCGCCATGGGCGGTTGAGCGAAAGACCGGAGTTGACGGCTCCGGCCTTTCAATTTCTGCTCACCGTAAGGAGGTGTTTCTAATGAGCCTCTACTTGAAAGTGGCCCTGATTTTCGTCGGGACCATCGAGCTACGGTTACGGTGGAAGTATCACCGCTAGCCTAACCCGGAGGGTGGCAGGGGACACTGCTGCCCTCTTTCAAGGATTATACCCGAAATCAAACGGCGACGGGCTTGCGTTAGAGTCGGAAAATGGCTATCGGCGCAGCCGCCGAGCAGAGGCGGCACCACTCACCGCTAGCGCACACCTGGGTGCGGCGGTTCACGCCAATAGCCGCCGGTATTTGGCTGGCCCTGGCGCTCTTTCCCGGATTGCCAACGCCGCTCGGAACCGGCCTCGATCCAAGCTGGGTCTATGCGCTGAATCTGGCGCATCGCGACGGACTGCGGTTTGGCGCGGATGTTCTTTTCACTTATGGCCCGCTCGGGTTTCTGCTCCATCCGGATGCTTCCGCCACATCGCCCGGGATCTACTTCTTATTCGCTTTTGCCGCCTACGGCCTGCTGCTCGCCTCGTTCGTCATGCTCTTCCGAGCATTGCCCTCGCGCGCCTGGGCACTATTTGGCTGCGTCACCCTCGCCTGCTTCGATCTATTCGGCCAGAGCGACACCGCGCCCGCCGTGGTCCCGCTGATCGGCTTCTTCGCTGTACTCGTTGCACGCCCCGCGGGTGCGCCTTTGGCCGCAATCCTCGCTTCGGTCTGCATTGCTTTTCTGCTCCTCGCTAAATGCAGCATCGGCGTGGTGGCATACATCTCTTTGTGCCTGCTGCTCGCATTCGGCAAGCGGCATTGGCTTGAGCGATCGGCAGTCCTGCTCGCACCGGTGTTGTTTCTCGCCGGCTTGCTTGCGAATACCCACAGTTGGCGGGCGATTGGCGGTTATCTTCATGGAACGCTCGAACTCACAAGCGGCTACAACGCCGTCATGAGCACGCCCGGACCCAGATGGCAGGTCGCACTCGCGGCGCTAGCTACGCTTTTTCTGTTCGCCGCCATCCCGCGCCTGGCCCGCGGCCGAAGATCGTTGGGACTGGGTCTGGTGGCCGCCGCGCCGCTGGCGTTTCTCTTTTTCAAACTGGCCATGGTTCGAGAGGACCGGCATGCAAGCCCGTTTCATATCGCATTGGCTGTAGTGGCGCTCTTGATACTGAGCGCGGCTTCCAAGAGCCGCGATCGCGCCATCGTCGGCGGATTTTGCGCCGCGAGCCTCGTCCTGGGCCTCGTCATCCTACACGCGCAAGTTCCCGGCGCGATTTCGGCCGGAGCGCGCCGCCTCAGCCTGCAGCAAACATTCGCGAGCATCGGCTCGGGATTCTTGCACCCACGGCAGTACTGGGGTGAAACCGAAGCGGCGACGGAACGTAATCTCGCCCCGCTCCGCGTTGGCCATGCCGCGGCGCAACTGCTCGGCTCGGGAGCGGTGGATGTCATTCCCAATGCTCAGGACTACGT
Source organism: Bryobacteraceae bacterium (assembly GCA_050746645.1). GTDB lineage: Bacteria > Acidobacteriota > Terriglobia > Bryobacterales > Bryobacteraceae > Bog-105. Next base: position 8,433 of record JBOGMI010000580.1, read on the forward strand.
GCGCGCGAACCACTGGCGCTGGCGCCCGCACCCGGTCTTCCAATCCTATTCCGCCTACACGCCCTACCTTGACCGCCTGAACGCGTCGTATTTCGAGAGCCCGCGTGCGGCGCCGCACCTGCTCTTTGCCTGGAATTTTATCGATGGCCGCCTGCCGTTCGTTAGCGACGCCCGCACCTGGCGCAGCCTCATCAACTGGTACGGCATCGTGTTGGTCCGGCCGCAATTTCTCGTCTTGCAGCGGCGGACCTCTCCACGCTATGGCGCGCCGCACCGCATCGGCAGCACGGTCGCACGCTGGAACGAACCGGTCCGCATACCGCAGTCCGGCTCCGGAGATCTCATTCTGATGCGCGCGCGGATCACCCCAAGCATGCTCGGCCGGCTGAAGGCGTTCTTCTTACGAACCGTATCGGTATATATCGAAGCGCGTTCCGATTCCGGGCGCAACGTGCGCGCACGCGTCGTCTGGCGCAATCTTGCGGAAGGCGCGATTGTGACCACGCTCCCGGCGAGTCTCGCAGAAATGACTCCCTATTTCAGCGGCCCCTCGCCGGAGTTCCATGACCACATTCGGTCGCTGCGCTTCGTCTCCGCGCAGCCGGTGGAGTTTTCGAGCGCTATTCCCATCGTGTGGGAAGAAATGAGTCCTGCCTCGGAAGCACCCTGAACGGCTGGATCAATGCTAGGATCGATTCGTATGGAACTGGCGATTCGCATTCAGATCCAGGAATTGCCGGAAGGACCATTTCTTGCCACGTCGGAAGAACTCCCCGGCCTTGTAGCCCAAGGGCGCACAGTGTCCGAAACGCTGGAGATCGCACGCGACGTCGCCAGAAAACTGATCGAAGCGCGGCGTGCGCGCGAACTCGCCCCGAATTTATCCGCAGCCACCGAGCATCGAGACTACATGATCGTGGTCGCGGCCTGAATGGGCCGCTTGGCTGGTTTCCGTTATCGAGAGATCGTTCGGAAATTAAAAGCCTGCGGCTTCGAGTTCGACCGCCAAGCCTCCGGCAGCCATGAGATCTGGTTCAGCGCAGCGAAAAACCGATACACAACGGTCCCTAATCATCCGGGCGACCTGCCTGAAGGAACGCTGCGGGCCATTCTCAAGCAGGCGGGCATCGACCCGCAGGATTTCCTGAGAATGTAACGCTTGAATGCGCGTCAGATTTACTGGTTGTGACTCCGGCATCGAAGCACGCCTCATGGCTAAACCGCGAGCGCCACTCCGGTGAGCGACAGGTGCCGGTCGGTCGACCAACAAAGCTTGATCCGGCGTTGGCCCATAACCGCAAGCCCGTGTGCATCGGCCAGCGTGATTCTTTGGTCCTGGAATTTCTTCACAATCGCGCTGGCCGCAGGGAATTGCTCAGATCCAAACGGTTCAATTACCAGGCGGGGTAATTCGTCCAGGAAAGCAAGGAACTGGATTGCCCTTTGCTGGTCATAACGGCGCAAAAACCAGCCGTGCCCTTCTGCAATCACGAGAGCGGATGTCGCCAGCGCCGGAGGCGACGAAAACAACCGGCGAAACAACGGATGATAGCTGTCGGAACGGTCGAGAAAAGCAATCAACGCCGAGGTATCGACATAGCACTCAGTCCTTCGATCCATAGACGATTTCATCGATCGACAGGCTGGATTTGGGATCTCCCGATTCCACCAAACCGGCGAAGCGCATCCATGCGCCGCCTCTTTCGGGAGGTAGCGTATCGCGAACGGCCCGGCGGATTACCTCCGCAATCGAGATCCCCAACGCGCGGGATTCGCGTTTGACCAGTTCGTATTCGGCCGCGCCCAAGCTAACCTGCGTCCGTATCATGTTATCAGTACCTTAATTCATGATAACAGTAGTCGCGGACCGGGCGGCTATTGGCTATCCTGATACTCTTCGAGCCACGCCATCTGAATGGCCTCCAGCTTGCCTTCGGTCGAGCCCTTGGGATCGTCGCCGAAGTTCGGCAGCTCGGTAATCCATTGGTGCAGATCCGTGTAGCGGATGTTCGCCGGGTCGGTGTCCGGGTGCGCTTCGTACAGGCTGAGTGCTATATCTTCGGTGTGATCCCAAGTAAGTCCAGGCATGAGTCCTCAGCCATATTGTAAAGCGGCGCGCATTTCTCCGCAGCGGATCGTCTTCTTCCTCGCTCTGTATGCGCTCGTGTTGTGGCTCCTCGCGCCGCTCCGGCCGCTCTGGCTTGACGAATTGCTTCAGCTTTCCGAGACATATGCGCACACGCTGCGCCAAACGCTTGTTCTCGCGGCACATAATGGCGGCGGAGTTCCGGTCGCCTACCTGGCCGAGAATTTGATCGTTAACCACCTCGGCCAGCCGCTTGTGACGGCGCATCTGTTTTCCATTG
>JBOGMI010000581.1:0-3146 GCA_050746645.1 Bryobacteraceae bacterium
GGCGTGGGCTTCAGCCCACGCTTGGCCAGAGCGAGCTAAAGCTCGCTCCAGCACGCTAAAGCGTGCGCCACAACACCAGATCGACGGGCCTGCTGTGGTCCTGGATTATGCTGCACTGAAGTGTGGGTCACGCAGTCCTTATGCCGTGACGGCAATCCCGTACTTGGCGTGCCAGGGTTTGGCGGACTGGATAGCTTCGTTCACCGCGTTGATGTTTTTCACGCCTTGTTTTGCATATACCGGCACACCATCTTTCCAGGTCGCGCGGCCGCACAGTACGCCCGAATAATCGGTACCCGCTTCGGCGGCCATGTTGAGCGATTCGATGAACTGCGGATTACTGACGCCGGCGCTGAGGTAAATAAATGGCTTTTGGGCCACCTCGGCGGCGCGGCGGTAGTGGCCGATCGCCTCTTTGCGCGTATAGGCCGCCTCGCCCTTGAATTCCTTGCTGCCTTCCACAAAATGCGCGTTCACCGGCACCTCGACTTTGAGGATGTCCACCTTATATTGCGGCTTCCCCCACTCTTCCATCGAGCGAATCACCACTTCCGGCTTCTTCTTCGCGTATTCGAAGCCTTTCTCATCGCCGCCCTGCGGATCGTAACCGACAAACTCCAGGAAAAGCGGAATTTCGTAAACTTCGCATTCGGCGCCGATGCGCTCGATGAAGGCATGCTTGATGTCGTTGATCTCGGGCTTATCGAACGGCGTGTAATAAATCAGTACTTTCACCGCGTCCGCGCCCATGTCCTTGATCCGCTTCACGGAAAGGTGCGGCAGCAGATCGGGCAGGCGGCCCGGCTGAGTATTGTCGTAGCCGCTATGTTCGTAGGCAAGCAGCAGGCCGGCATTCCTGGCGCGCGCTTTGGTTGCCGGAATGCCATACTCGGGATCGAGCAGAATGGCGCTGGCGTGCGGCGTGAGAACCTTCGAGACCGCCACTTTGAACTCGGCCATCATGTCGCCGCTGATCTGGTCCGGCGAAACGCCTTTCGCCCCTGCAATGGCTTTGCGCAAACTGCCGCGCTGATCCATAGCCGCCGCCGCGATCACTCCGCTCTTGTTCGAAAGTGCGTTCAAATGCTTTAATTTGCCTTCAGAAAGCTGCATAAGTACTCAGTATATCGAAGCAGCCGCATGGCCAAACTTCGCCGCACGCCGCCAGTAACTTTGGGCGCGAGCGACATCCCGCAGGATCTGAGCTTTCAGTTCGGCGGCTGTTGGGAAGCGCTCTTCGAGGCGGAGAAAGCGGCGAAATTTGATGCGGATCTCCTTCGGCGATTCGCCTGTGAGCGGAGAGAGCAGAAAGGTTTCGATGGTAAGTTCGCCCTCGCCGAACGTTGGGTTCGTTCCGCAACTGGTTACTGAAGGCCAGCAGCGGCCGGTTCGCGCTTCGGTGGTTTCGGTGATGTAAATGCCGCGCGGAACGATCTGGCCCGGAACCGGACGAAGGTTCAGCGTAGGTACCGTTTGTTTGGCGCCGATGCCGCGTCCACGCACGACCGGACCTTCGACAAAGAAACATCGATTCAGCAGACGCCCTGCGCGCGTCACGTCCCCAGCCACGAGATAGCGGCGGATCGCCGAACTCGAGACGATCTCACCGCGCACCGTAACCGGTTCCAGAAACTTCCGTTCGAAGCCAAATTCCAGACCGAGCTCGCGCAGCGTATCGGTATTTCCGCTCTGGCGGTGGCCGAAGCGGAAGTTTTCGCCGACGAAAACCGCCTTGGTTTCCAATGCATTCACCAAAATTTGCGAAACGAACTCACGCGGCGTCATGTGCGCGACTTCGGTTGTGAACGGCAGCACGAGGATCCGTTCCGCGCCGTATTTCTGGAGCAACCCGATGCGTTCGTCGAGGGTGCAGATCGCTTGCGGAAGACGCTCCGGCGCGACGATGGCTGCCGGGTGCGGATCGAACGTCAGAACCGCCGGGTACAATTGACGCGATTTTGCGAAACGAACTGACGCTTCGAGCAGAGCCTGGTGGCCCCGGTGCACGCCGTCGAAATTGCCGATGGCCACGGCGCAAGGCCCGAACCGCCCGAGGGCTTCTTCGAGCGAGCGAAATACGGTCGCCCTCATGCGGCGTCCGCCCGCCCGATGGGAATCTCGAGGCCGTCATAGGCGATGTGTACGTGGGGCGGCAGGCGCGCTTCCACGGCGGCGTGCAGTAGATCGTGGGAGATATGAGTAAAAAAAGCTCTCTTGGGCTTCAGCGCCTCCACATTCTTGAGCGATTCCTCGACGGTTGAATGCGTGGGATGGGGATTGTTGCGCAGCGCATCGAGAAAGAGCACGTCGAGGCCGGTCAGCTTCTCCCGGCTCTCCGGCGGGATCTCGCTGTGATCGGTCAGATACGCGCAATCGCCAAATTTGAAGCCGTGGACCGTTCCCTTGCCGTGCAGGGCGCGGATCGGCTCGATGTCCAATCCGGCAATTTGGATCGGCCGGTCGTCGAAGGGCCGGCGGATCAGACGCGGGCGGCTCGATTCGGAAGGCGCCGCATCGAACACATATTCAAAGGTCCGCTCGATCACGCGCAAGGTCCCGGCGGTTCCGTAGATCGGAATCTCCTGCTTCTGCATGAAATTGAACGGCCGGACGTCGTCCAATCCCAAAATATGGTCGGCGTGCGAATGAGTATAGAGGATAGCGTCGATGCGATCGATCCCAAAACGCAGCGCCTGAAGGCGGAAGTCCGGCGAAGTGTCGATGAGAACTCGCTTATCGCAGAGGCGCAGCAGCACCGAAGGCCGCAGACGCTGATCACGCGGGTCGCAAGAGGTGCAAACCTTGCAATGGCAGCCGATCATAGGCACGCCCACGCTGGTGCCCGAGCCGAGCACCAGGATGGACGCATGCTCGAATTGGCCGAGCATCTATTCGGTCTTGCTTCCTTTGCCGCCGTCGGAGATGATGATCCGCGGTTCCTTTTCGGAGCCGGACGCCTGGGCCTCGGGTTTGGGTTCGTTTCGTAATTTTTGCTCGTCGGCGATCTGCACGTAGCGGAAGCGCAGTTCGGTGAGGCCGTTTTCAATCAGCCGCTGCTCTTCCACCGTGAGATTGCCGCGCGTCTTTTCCTGCAGCATGGTGAGCATGTCAATGGAGTGCCGGGCGAGCGGCAAGTTCGGTTCGGG
>JBOGMI010000582.1:0-1045 GCA_050746645.1 Bryobacteraceae bacterium
TCACCCAATAAGCCTGATCGGAAGAGGGCAAAACGGTTCCTTGGGTTCCGGTCAAGATGGTCGGCGATTGCGGCAGCAGCACGCCGAGCACGCTATTGCGCGTGCCCCGGTCTCCTTGCCATACGCCATTGACCGAAGGGAAATAATTCGTCCGGGCCAAGCCGACGCCCGCTTTGGCCGCGTTATATTGCGCCAGAGCGGCTCGCACCGACGGGTAATGCGCAAGCGCGTATTCCACCGCCTCCTGCAAAGTAAACGCCGTGGCCGCCGGCGGATCGGCGCACCAAGCCTTCGCGGGAATCAACAGACAGAAAATCAGGCAAAGGGCGCTGAAGCTGTTCACAGTATTAATGACTTACATTGTGAACGAAAAATTGCCTCATCGGCCGTAAAATGCAGTAAAACTTTACTTAACGCGCTCTTAACAACGGATGAGTAAATCGGGGACAAGTAAATCGGGGACAGGCAACGAATTTCCGGTCGGAGTCTCGATCGCTTTTCGAGGCATCGCGGTCCGGAAATTTGAAGCCAGTCCCCGATTTACTCTGTGGAGTTCGCTATGGGGTTTACCCCGTGAACCGGTAACCAAATCCCGGCACAGTCTGGATCAGCTCCGGCTGCTTCGGATTCGCTTCGAGTTTCTGGCGCAGCCAGACAACGTGGACATCCACCGTGCGCGTAGTCGGCGGTTCCGCGTAGCCCCAGACTACTTTGAGCAGCGTTTCGCGCGAGATCGTCTCTCCCGGATGGACGGCGAAGTAGCGTAGAAGTTCGAACTCGCGCGCAGAGAGTTCTACGCGCTCGCCATCGCGCCAGACCGAAGTGGCTCGCAAATCGATGCGCAGCGCGCCGATCCGAAGTTCCGTCGCTTGCGCTTGAGCTGCTTCGACTCGCCGCAATAGCGCTTCGATCCGGGCGAGCAGCTCCAACGTGTCGAAAGGCTTGGTGAGATAGTCGTCGGCCCCGAGCTTAAGTCCCACGACCTTATCCACCACTTGATCGCGCGCGGTAAGCATCAGGATCGGCGTCGACACACGATGCTGCC
>JBOGMI010000583.1:0-2894 GCA_050746645.1 Bryobacteraceae bacterium
GCCGAACGCCCCGTCCTCCACTCGAAGCAGATCGATTTTGAGGTCACCGGCAAGGATGTTGTTCTGGTAGACGACGTGCTCTATACCGGCCGAACGATTCGCGCCGCACTCGACGCATTGTTCGAGCACGGCCGCCCGGCCCGCGTGCAACTGCTCGCGCTGATCGACCGCGGGCACCGCGAGCTGCCCATTGAGGCCCGCTACGTCGGGCGGACGCTGCAAACCAGCCGCAGCGAAATCATCGAAGTGAAGCTGCAGGAAGTGGACGGGCAGGAGCGGGTGCTGCTGGTCGAACGAGTCGACGAGCCGGGAGGGACCGAAGCCGCCTGACGACCATGGGCCGGGGTCTGCTGGATATCGAGTCTCTCGCACGCGGCGAGATCGAGGCCATTCTTGCGCGTTCCAAATCTTTTCAGCCCGCGCCCGGGGAAAGCTTTCAGCGCTTCGATACACTGCGCGGCCGTACGGTTGTGAATCTGTTCTTCGAAGCTTCCACGCGCACGCGAACCAGCTTCGAATTGGCGGCCAAGCGGCTCGGCGCCGATACGATCTCGCTGACCGCGGCGGGTTCGAGCGTCTCCAAAGGCGAATCCCTGGTGGACACGCTGAACACGCTGGGCGCAATGAGGCCGGATGCGATCGTCATGCGCCATTCCGCTTCCGGCGCGCCCCAGTTTCTGTCGCGCTATCTGCCGATTCCCATCGTGAATGCCGGCGACGGCACGCACGAACACCCCACCCAGGCCTTGCTCGACGCGCTGACCATCATCGACCGCCGCGGCACGCTTGAAGGACTGCGCGTGGCGATCATCGGCGATATTGTCCATAGCCGCGTGGCGCGATCCAACATTTTTCTGCTCTCGAAGTTTGGGGCGGTCGTCGTGCTGTGCGGGCCGGCCTCGCTGCTGCCGCCTGAGATGGGGCGGCTGGCGCCCGGAATCGAGCTCACTACCGACATGGAACAGGCCATCCGCGGCGTGGATGTCATCATGATGCTGCGCGTGCAGTTGGAACGCCAGCACGAATCGGCTTTTCCGGCAGGCGAATATTTTCGCTTCTTCGGCTTGCGCCCGGAACACATTGAATTGGCGCGGCCGGATGTGATTGTGATGCACCCAGGGCCGATCAATCGCGGGCGCGAGATTTCTTCCGAAGTCGCCGATTCGCAGCGCTCGGCGATTCTCTATCAAGTGGAAAACGGAATCGCGGTGCGCATGGCGGTGTTGGAGCGAGTGCTGGCGCGATGAAGAAGCTCGTCATCAAAAATGGCCGCACCATCGACCCGGCACAGGGGCTGGACAGCATCTGCGACGTTGCCGTCGAAGACGGCACGATTCGCGAAATCGGCGAGAATATTGCTTCTACTGGCGCGGAAACCTTCGATGCCTCCGGCCTGATCGTCGAGCCGGGCTTCATCGACATGCACGTCCATCTGCGCGAGCCGGGTTTCGAGCATGCCGAAACGATCGAGACCGGCTCGCGCGCCGCCGCCGCCGGAGGCTTCACCTCCATCTGCTGCATGCCGAATACCCAGCCGGTCAACGACAGCGCAACGGTGACCAGCTATATCCGGCAGCGCGCGCGCGAATCGGCTGTCGTGAATGTCTATCCCATCGGCGCGATTACCAAGAACAGCGCGGGCGAGCAACTGGCGGCCATCGCATCCATGAAGCAGGCCGGCGCCGTGGCGATCTCCGACGACGGCAAGCCGGTGATGAACGCGCGCGTGGTGCGGCGCGCGATGGAGTACGCGCGCGCTTTCGATCTTCCGCTCATCGAGCATTGCGAGGATCTGCACTTGAGCAAGAGCGGCGACATGCACGAAGGGTTTGCATCGGTGCGCCTGGGACTGCGCGGCATTCCGCGCAGTTCGGAAGATGTCATGGTCGCCCGCGATTTGATCCTCGCGGAAGTGACCGGCGTGCGCTATCACGTGGCGCATATCTCCTCGCGCAACGCGGTCGGGATGGTGGCCTTCGCCAAGCAGCGCGGGCTGCGCGTGACCGCCGAAGCGACGCCGCATCACTTCGCGCTTTCCGATGCCGACATGCCGCCCTACGACGGCAACTATAAGATGAAGCCGCCGCTGCGCGAGCTGGAAGATATGGAAGCGGTGTGGGATGCGCTTGCCGGAGGCGCGGTGGACGCCATTGCCACCGACCACGCGCCTCATCCAGGCGACGAAAAGATGCAGGAGTTCGAGCGCTGCCCCTTCGGCATCATTGGCCTGGAAACCGCGCTCGGCCTGGCGCTCGAGCGTTTGTATCACTCCGGAAAAGCGCCGCTCGAAAGGCTTATCGAATTGTTTACCGGGAATCCCGCGCGCATTTTGTCGCTTGATCGCGGCACGCTGCGCGTCGGGGCGCCGGCGGACGTGACCATCTTCAGTCTGGAGCGCAGTTGGACCTACGACGTGAAGCGCTCGTTTTCCAAGAGCAGCAACACGCCGTTTCATGGGCGGCGCTTCCGAGGAGGGCCTGTGGCGACGGTGGTCGCGGGGAAGATTGTTTGGAGGGAGGATCGGTAATTCAGGAGGATAATAAAGCCAGGAGAATGCCAGATGGCCACCGCCACTCAAGTATCGATTGACGAATATCTTCGGACCAACTATGAACCGCCATGTGAATTGGTGTCGGGAGGGTTGATTCCAAAGGCGATGGGTACACTCACGCACATGAATATGGAGAGGCGCACCGAACGTGTGCTGGAGCCGTTCGAGCAGCAAGGCATTGGCCACGCTCTGCACGAGCTCTTCTGCCGTATCGGTGACGATATCCGGATTCCCGATGTAGTGTTTTATGCGCCGGGCGCGCGGTTCGACAAGGGCGTGTTAGTCGATCCGCCGCTACTTGCCGTCGAAATACTTTCTCCTTCCCAGCGCCAGAGCGAGCTGT
>JBOGMI010000584.1:0-6758 GCA_050746645.1 Bryobacteraceae bacterium
GGGCCCGGCAGCGCGCACATCAAAGCCGTCAAAGCAGGCGAGCCGCTGACAGCGGTTCGAGCAGCAATCGTAAATCCTGGCCGCTTTTCCGCGGAAAAGCTTATCCGGTTTTGCGGACAATGTCATCGCCTGCCGCAGCCCGGTATGGGAACCGCGCCCGAGCTGATCGAGCCGGTGGTAGTGCGCATGCAGCCCATCGGTCTGCTGAACAGCCGCTGCTTTCGCGCCAGCCACAAGATTTCGTGCCTCACCTGCCACGATCCTCACGGGAATCCGCTACCGAGGACGAGCATGTTTTATTCCCGCCAGTGCCTCGCTTGCCACGCAAACGATCCGACGCCGATAAAACTCTGCTGGCGCAAGCAAAAGCAGAACTGCCTGCCATGTCACATGAAGCAGGCTTCTCTGACGCCATATCTGCGCTTTACCGATCACCGCATCCGCGTATATTCGTCCGCTCCCTGATCGGGCGGCAAAGAGTCGGGACAGAAATGCACTGCAGGCCACGAATGAACGCAAATAAACACGAAATTAAAAAAGCCTTGACAAACCCACTGAGCTGAAGTCTAATGTTAGCCGGGGTTTAGGGTCACATTCACACTTTATAAGGGGGCAATATGGTTGCGAGGTTTCGTCCAGGATTTATCGGTATTTGTGTGCTTGTCTTCTTTTTATCCGCCGGAGGGCTTCTCGCTCAGGAGGTCGCGTCCGTTTCTGGCACGGTTACCGATCCCAGCGATGCCGTAGTTCCCGGCGCGAAGGTCTCCATTATCAATACGGAAACTGGCGTGAGCCGCACTGCGGTCACCAACAGCAGAGGGCTTTACTCATTCCCGGCAGTGAACTCGGGGGTATACAAGATCACCGCTCGTGCCGCGGGGTTTAAAGCCTTCTCCGAGCAAGGGGTTCGGGTGAATGTCGGGGCGAAACTAGGCGTCAATCTGCATTTGCAGCTCGGGACCACCAACCAGAGCGTCACTGTAGAAGCCGCGGCGGCGCACTTGCAGACCAACACCGCGGAAGTCAGCGATGTCATCAGCGGAAAGCAGCTCCAATCCATTGCAATCAACGGCCGGAATTTCTCCCAATTAGCTCAATTGACGCCCGGCGCTTCGAGCCCGCCCAATAATGGTTACAGCGGTGTAGGCCATCTGTCGGTTAGCAAGATCGGATTTAATGGGATGCACACCCAGTCAAACCAGTTTATGATTGATGGATCAAACGATCTCGATCCGGGGAGCAAGGGCAGTCTGGATGTCTCGCCGAGCCTGAACGCCATCTCGCAGTTCCGCGTTGCTACCAGCAATTACAGCGCTGCACAGGGGCAGGCGGGAGGCGCAGTGATCAGCGTTCGGCTGAAAAGTGGCACCAATGCTTTTCACGGATCGGGATTTGAGTTCCTAAGGAATGATGCCCTGGACGCCCGGCAAGCAATGCCTTTTCAAGCTACCAAAATACCACTGAAGCTCAACGACTTCGGATTTACCCTCGGCGGTCCCATTATCCACAACAAGCTTTTCTTTTTCTACAGCTCCGAATGGAGGAGATTGCGGCAGGGCACAACATTTGTGGGCCACACGCCAACGCAACAGGAACTCAGCGGCGACTTCAGCCAGTCGCCGCTCACAAAGACAACATTCTTGATGAATCCCACCGGCAATCCGTCTTGCGTCACCGGAGATCAGATTAGTCCTTCCTGCTTTGATCCCAACGCGGTGGCGCTCCTCAACAGCGGAGCATTTCCTGCCGCCAACGCATCTGGATTCAACAATTATGTCTCAGCAGCTTCGTTGCCCACCAACTATGACCAGGAGCTGGGTCGTTTCGATTACAACATCAGCAGCAAGTTGCGGCTGATGGTTCATTACATCCGCGAAAGCTACACCGTAAATGAAAATACGTCGCTGTGGGCGGGCTCCGACTTCCCCACCATCAGCACCATTTTCGGTGTTCCCTCGCACAATCTAGCTGTGCGCTTGACCCAGATCGTTTCTCCAACCCTCTTGAATGAGGTCGACTTTGACAATACAAATGATTCCGACGTAGGTACTCCGGTCGGCGCTTACGCGCGCCCTTCTGGCTACACAACACCGGAGATCTTCCCGAACAATCCGCTGAACCGAGTCCCGCAATTGACCTTTAACCTGGGCTATACAGGACTCGACGCGAGTATCTGGCCGTACTCACTGACGAGTCCGGTATTTACCTTGAGAGATACGGTCACCCAGATATTGGGTAGTCACACCCTGACTTGGGGCGGCATGTACCAGCGTGGGATTAAAGACCAGGCCAACCAGAGCCGCACACAAGGAACATTCAAGTTCGATGGCCAATTTACAGGCAATCCTCTCGCGGATTTCCTCCTCGGTTACCCGAACAACTACTCGGAAGCCAGCGCCCAAGTGGTAGGCAAATGGCGCTACAATCAGTATGCAGCGTTTATCCAGGACGATTGGAAGGTTACGCGGCGGCTGACTCTGAATCTCGGCGTGCGCTATTACCTGATGCCCCACGCTTACGCGGCCAACGGCGTAACAACCTGGCTGCCGGGTTTGTGGAACCCAAACGATGCACCCACGCTTAACAGCAGTGGAAACATTAGCTGTCACGACATTCATGGAAAGTCCATAGATCCCACTTACTCTCTCTATCCTCAATCGTCTCCGTGTAATGTGTACAACGGACTGTTTTTTGCCGGAACGCCCAATGCCGAGGGCATCGGCAAGACCATGACTAAGACTTATTACTTCGATTTTGGCCCGCGCTTCGGTCTTGCCTGGCAATTGCCGGGGCTGCCTAACACTGTACTGCGCACCGGGTATGGGATCGCGTATTACCGGCCGCAAGGAAATGATACCTACAACATTCTCGGTAACCCTCCCATTGTGCAGAATGTTTCCTACGATAATTCGCCAACGGCGCCGGTCAAGTTGTTGGACAATCCTGCCGCCGGCACAGCTCCACCCGTTTCTCCCCCAGGGCTCTTTGTCCAGAACCAGGACTACAAAATCCCGATGTACCAACATTACAGTTTCGGATTGCAGCACATGTTTGGAAACAACGCGATCCTGTCGGTTACGTATGTAGGGACGCACGGCTCGCATCTTAGACGCCAGATTGATTTCAATGAACCGCAAGCGACGACTCTGAATGGAACTGCTTATGATTTCAATCCGGCCCTCAACGCCAATCTGCCGACCAACCTTTACCGCTCGTTGAGCGGCTTGGGCGGCATCACGATGAACGTGACCGACGCGAACAGCGTCTACAACTCGCTCCAGGTCAACTTTCAAAAGCAAATGAGCAAGAACTGGCGCTTCCAGGCTGTGTACACCCTTGCGCGAGGTTACGATAACGACGTTGCCAACAACCGGTGCAACTTCAATCGGCGATCGTGCTGGCAGCAGGACCAGATCCACAACTTATTGGTGATCAACTACATCTACAACCTTCCGTTCTTCGAAAACGGGCGCGGGTTCCTGGGCGAGACACTGGGCGGCTGGCGCTGGTCGGGAATTACTACCGTTGCCAGCGGCTCACCGTTTTCTGTAGGCATCACTGGGTCGGGACTTGGTCTGAATGACTACCCTAACGTTACCGGCGCCATCACTTATCCCAGAACCACATCTGAATGGCTCAATACGCAAATCTTCAGTACCCCGGCAGATGGCTATTACGGGAATGAAAAACTGAACAGCTTCTACGGCCCCGGCTATGTAAATTGGGATATGTCTTTTTCCAAAGGATTCCGTATTACCGAAAGAATCGACTCGCGGTTGGAGGTGGATTTCTTCAACATCTTTAATCAAGTAAACCTCAAGAATCCTAACGACACTTTTGGTGATTCGACCTTTGGTGAGATTACCACTTCCAACCCTCCTCGGATTATTCAGGCTGGGCTGACGATTACCTTCTAACCTGAGAGGAGGTATTCTATCCCGAAGCTGAGGCTTCGGAATAGAATACCTCTGGTTCCCCCTTGATTTGGCAGAAGGGTTTATGCAGTCATCGCAAGGATGTCATTTGGATTGCGCTGGCCTGAGAAGTATTCCAGGATCCGTCGGCGCTGCTATCTGTTCATTCGCCATCATTATCGTGGCGTCGCTTGCGCTTTCGTCCTGCTCGGCGCCCCCCGCGCCTCCGGTGGCAACGGTCAGTGTTAACTCTCGGCAACTGGGAGTGCGGATACCCAAGAACTTTCTAGGATTCAGTAACGAAGTTTCCACGGCCGGCATGGGGCTGCCGACGCCGACATCCGAGGCGCGGGGCAGTATCGTCCGTTTGTCCGGCGTGCCCACAGACGCCCAACTGGCCTATGTTCTCGGCGAGCCGAGTGCTCCTAACACCGGCTGTGCCACGTTTTCGTAATGCATCTCGTTGCCGGTCTTCAGCGCGGTGCACGTTTTCGTGATCAATGCGGATGAAAAAGCTTCCGGGCCGGTGGATGTGCATCTTTCCGGTAAGGCGAGCACGGTCTCGGTGCTGATGCTGAAGGCGCCCAGCCTGCATTCGCTGGCGGCCGAGGTCCGTTACGGCGGGCAGCAGTTTGACACGGAAGGCCACATCGGCGCTCCGGAGACGGCCAACATCAAGCCAGGCAGTAAGGGTGACTACCGGTTTACGCTGCCCAAGGCTTCCGCCGCCGTGCTCACCGTCTCCCGGTGAACGTAAGCTACAAGCTGAGGCTTCAGTATAGAGTACTCTGGTTTCCCCTTGATTTGACAGGAGAGTTCATTCAACTCAGACGGTCGAATACTTCAAATGGGGCGGCTGATGGGATTCGAACCCATGACTTCCAGAACCACAATCTGGCGCTACTACCGACTGAGCTACAGCCGCCGTGATAATAACGAGTCTAACATCGTTTTCACATCAAGCTGATCGGGTCCACATCGATCGCGAGCGAAGTCGCGCTCCACTTTTGCCGCTCGGCGAAGGAACGCAATCGGTTCACTGTCTCCCTCAAGGTGCGCCGCACCGGAGCCTTCAATAAGATTTGATAGCGAAACTCGTCGCGAACCCGCAGCACCGGCGCCTCAGCCGGTCCGATGACGCGCACGCCTTCGGGTGGCGGCGTCAATTCCCGGCCGAGTTCGGTCGCCATCCGGAGCGCCTCCTCCTGCTTTTGCGCCCGCACCAGCAAGCTGGCGCAAGCCGCGAACGGCGGATAGCGCAGCCATTTGCGAAACCCGCTTTCTTTGCTGTAAAAGCCTTCGTAATCCTGCTCCGCTGCCAGCCGAATCGCATAGTGACCCGGATTCAGGGTCTGCACGATCACTTGCCCGGGCACCGCGCCGCGGCCGGATCGCCCCGCCGCCTGTGTCAATAATTGAAAACTGCGCTCGGCGGCGCGAAAATCCGGCATGCTCAAGCCGATATCCGCCAGCACCACACCCACCAGCGTCACGTTCGGGACGTCGTGTCCTTTGGCGATCATCTGGGTGCCCGCCAAAATGTCGATCTCTCCGTCGCGGAACTGCTGCAGGATGCGCTCGAAGGCGCCTTTGCCGCTCGCCGTATCGCGATCGAGCCGCGCTACGCGCGCCTGGGGGAAATGCAAGTGCAATTCTTCTTCGACGCGCTCGGCGCCGGCGCCTAAAAACTGGATATAATCGCTGCCGCACTTGGGACACTGGGCCGGAATTTTCTCCGCGTACCCGCAGTAGTGGCACAACATCCGGCGGTCGCGCCGATGGTGCGTCAAGACCACCGAACAATTGGCGCATTCGAGCCGCTCGCCGCAAGCGCGGCAAACCATAAAACTGGAAAAACCGCGTCGGTTCTGGAGCAGAATGGTTTGCTCGCGCAGCTCCAGCCGTTTAGTCATCGCTTCGAGGAGCCGGCGCGAAAACGTGGCCTGCTTTCTGGTTTCCAGGAACTCCGTGCGCATGTCCACCAGCTCGACTTGCGGCAGCGGACGCCGCGCGATGCGCTCCGGCAGCATCAAGAGCGTATACTTGCCGTGCTCGGCATTCCAGCGCGTCTCGATACTCGGTGTGGCCGAACCGAGCACCGCCAGCGCGCCCGCTTCTTTGGCCCGCATCAGCGCGACATCGCGGCCGTGATAGCGCGGGGTCTCCTGCTGCTTGTAGCTGGCGTCGTGTTCCTCGTCCACCACGATGAGGCCCAAATTCTGCACCGGCGCAAACACACCCGAACGCGTTCCCACCACGACGCGCGCGCGTCCGTCGCGAATCCGCCGCCATTGCCCGGCGCGCTCGGCATCGCCGAATGCCGAATGCAGAATCGCCACTTGGTCCCCGAAGCGATGGAAAAACTGGCCCGCCATTGCCGGCGTGAGCGCGATCTCCGGAACCAGCAGCAGAGCGTTTTTCCCCGCCGCGAGCGTAGCTTCAATGCTGCGCAAATAGACTTCTGTTTTCCCCGAGCCGGTCACGCCTTGCAGCAAGAACGCCTGGAACCGCCCTTCCGCAAGCGCCGCATTGATCGCCGCGCAGGCGGCGCTTTGCTCCGCGTTCAATTCCGGCACCGGCCGCTCGTATCCGGCCCCGGGCAGCAAACGGTCGGCTTCGATCTTGATCAGCCCGCGTCGGCCGAGTTTCCGCGCCGCCTCGCTGGCCCGCCGCACCTTCTCGCCAAGCTGCGCCAGATTGTGAATGCCGGGATGTAGCTCCAGAAACGCCAACAACTCCCGTTCGCTCTTGGAAAGCTTTGTGTCAACTGCCGGACGGCTGGCAAATTCCACCCGCAGACGCTCGGCGGAAGCCCGCAGCGGATCGCGCTCTTCGGAATCTTCT
>JBOGMI010000585.1:0-6449 GCA_050746645.1 Bryobacteraceae bacterium
GGCCGCCAAATAGCGTAATCTAAATTACCGTCTCCATCGAAATCGGCGTTGATCCGAATATCGCCGGTTGTCCCCCATGGCGCCTGTGCCTGGACCTGCCGCGCCGAAAATGATAACAGCAATGCAATTGGCAGCAACCAAGCGGCCTGGGGCAGATGCGATCGGACCGCTCGCGCATCAGTCTTATCAGTGCGAATAGCCATAAATTAGACAAACCTCATTTCACTCGTAGTGTTTCGTACCTCTGCGAGGATCTGACGCAAATGGAGAGAAAAACCGTTCAATTCGCACCACATCTCAGGTACCGAATGGACCTGGTACCAGGGAAACCCATTAGTACTAAGCGGGAGAGAAACAATTCTGGCGAGTTTCGCATCGATCCAAACAGAAGCGCGGGAATGCTTTCAAGCTATGCCCGGCTTCGGAGGAGGAAAAGGAATTGCGAACTAGCTTATTTATAACTGCTCTTGCTTTAGGATCGTTCGCTGCCGTGCCGTGTCTCGCCACAAATATTGAAGATCTTGGCATGACCGGTGTTGCGACAGTGGGTCCTAATTATATCGACTTCGGTTCAAGCCCCACAGCTGGACCGTACGTCCCAGAACCGCAGTACGGGACTTTCACGGTGACACAACCGGTACAGGGTGTTTTTGCGAGCTCTGGAGTCGCAGCCGGTGACACCGGGCAGATCGAAAGCCTCACCCAGGGCGCACCGAATGACGGAACTTTTGTTCAGCCATTCATTAAGTTCAATACCGCTTCGGGTGTCTGGCTGGATTTGACTTCGGTTCCTATGGCCACGGCAGCCAACGGGTGCGTCTCTTATCACGTGTTCAACCTGTGCGATACCGCTACCGGTTCCACTGCGTCGTTCAGCGTAACCGGCACAATCGGGACGACGGCTAACCCCACGGGGGGCATGCCCTATGAAGGCGTATTCCAGGCCACCTTCGCCGGTTTGACGGTAGCCGACTTGGAAGCTGCGGGAAACAGCGCAACCGGAATCACCACGCCGTTCTCAGCGACCATCATCACGGCGGTTCCGGAACCGGCATCGCTTGCGTTGCTCGGCCTCGGATTGCTCGGGCTGGGCATTTTCACTCGTAGGAAGGTAGCCCGCCGCAGCTAGACCTGATTCGTTATCGTTCTCACAGAAGAACAAAAAAGCGCCTCTGGACCCGCCAGAGGCGCTTTTCTATTTGGGCGCGTAGCGGCCGGGGGCGAGGATGCCCACGGGGTCGAGGGTCTTCTTTAGCTTTTTCAACAAACCTGCATAGCCGGGCGACTCCGGGAGGTCCGCCATGGGGTGAATACCCAGGCGGTAGGGGAAGTAGCCGCTGCGGGAGCAGGCATCGCGGAGGCGGGCGTAGCAGGCTGCGGCCTTCTCGTCTTCGCCGGGGAGTTCGCGGTCGTAGGAAATGGAAATGACCGAGCAGACCAGGCGTGGGGTGAGCATGGTCAGAGAGATCATCGGCTCGAAGCCGCATTCGAGCAGGATGGCGCTAGAATCGGCAGCGAGTTTCGCGACAGCTTCGCCCTTTGCGGGAGCGACCGGCGAGTACCAGAGCAGACCGCAGCGATCACGGTCGGGATCGGGTTCCGGCGGGACGGGGATACGCTTGCGCCAATAGGCGGAGCGGAGCGCTTGCTGCACAGTCATGGGTGCGCCCTGCATCAAGCCGAGTACAGGCTCGACGAGTGAGATGGTGCGGCGCAAGTCCCAGCCGGCCAGCAGCCGGAAGATGCCTGCAAATCGCTTGGCGGTCTGCAGCTTTCTCGGGCTGAGATATTTGAGCTTTCCGCGCTGCCCACGAAGCTCGCGCCCCAGCAGGCGCTTGGCTTCGGCGATCTGGGCCGGGGTGCCGTAAAGCGCGCCGGAGGCGTTCCAACGGCCAAAACTCAGCTTTTTGCGGAACGAAGCCATTTCGGCGGGCGCGATCGGCGTCCGGCCGCTCATTTCCTGCCAGGGATACTGCTGGATGCCGCCCAGGACTTTGTAGTCGTTAGCCACGTGAATGGAGCTGCGGAGCACGTCCTGGAGTCGCAAGCATCGCAGGCTGTCGATCAAAGGCGCGAGGCCGTCCGCAGCGTCGGAGCGGAAGAAGAATGCCTCGAAGGCGTCGGGCTGCGGCATCAGCCAGATCGTCATTTGGGTTACGATGCCGAGATTCGATTGCGAGAACAGGCCGTCGAGGCTTGGCCCGAGGCCCCAGCGGCTGACGGCGGCGGTGGCCGAGCGCTCGAAGCGGGCGGCTCCGGTGCGCACGATCTCGCCGTTTGGCAGCACGATCTCCAGACCGCAGACGTGGGCGAAATGGTCGCCATAGGGCGTATGGCCGAAGCCGCGCTCCATGGCGTTGCCGATGAGGCTGCAGTCGGGGCTGGAGCCGGTCGCGTCCATCCAGAGATTTGAGCGGCGCTCGCGCAAGAATTCGAAAAGCTGGCGCTGGGTGACTCCCGGCTCGACCGTTACATACCCGAGGTCTTCGTCGAAATCCACGATGCGGTTCAACCGGCTCAGGTCGAGCAGGACGCATCCGGAAACCGGCGGGACGCGCGAGCCGTAGCCCCAATTTTTGCCGCTGCTGATGGGATAGAGCGGGGTTTCGAAGCTGCTGGCAATTTTCAGACAGTCCGCGATTTCTTCGCGGCTGCCGGGCTGCAGGATCGCGGCGATCTTTTGGCTGGTGGCAAACGTCGCGGTTTCGGCACCGGCAAGGGCATCGGCGCCGTACTGGACGAACTTTCGACCGAGCAGTTGCATCCACTGCTCGAGCGCAGGGGAAAGAGTTTCGGTTGGCACTAAGTGGTTCAGTGTTCAGCTTTTACTGATAGGCAGGCACCCCGCGGAGCAGGCCGAGGCGGCTGCCGACTGCGCTGGGAACCGGCCGCCACATATGGTTTCGGGCTGTCCGAACCGCAACCGCGCCCGCGAGCTTAGCCCTTAACTGATTGATTAACGGCACAAACCTTTGTGAGGGCGCCCGGGAGTCGAAGCGCAGCAGTTCCATGGTGCAGCCGTAATGCGGATCTTCGTAGGGCGGCAGCGCCTCGCCGGCCGATACCAGCTCGGCACCGCCGGTTCTGCGCAGAATCGAAGAAGAACCGTGCCGCACGGTTGCCTGGCAGGATCCCAGGCAGCCCCCCCAAAAGTGCGCCAGCGCATAGGAGGCGACAATGATTTCCAGCGCGGCACGGCTGCCGCGCCAGTCTTCCGCAAGGGCCCAGCCGCCCGCTTCTACATAAGACATCCCGTGCCGGCGCGCAGCGGCCAGATCGGCTTCTACCGCCTGCCGCACCTTTGGCCCGAAGAACCGGTCGTTGGCCAGCGGGCTTCGAGAGATTCGCAGCCTCTCGAAACGGACGGTATTTGGATGCACCAGGTAACGGGCGCAGCCAGTGACTTCGTGGGCGTCATCCAGCAGCAAAAAATGCCAGCTTTTCTCGTCGGCAGGCATCGTGAAGCGTCCTTCATCATCGAGCTGCCACGGCTGGATAGCGCCATCCTTCAAATATAGTTTTCCACGTAGTTTCTGCAGTGAATGCAGATAATGGTCGTAAAGTTGCTCATTAATCTGTGAACGGCCAAACGATCCGTTTCTTGCCGGAGGTGCAAGTAGTTGAAAGCGGTAATTCGGTCCCATGTGTAAGATGTTCTCCACTGAGGGTCAACACAACGGTTAACGCGATGCCCTCGTGAGCAGGGGTTCCCGGCACATAGGGCCAGAAGATGCTCGCTCGCGGGGCATATCATATGAAGCTGTTTTCATTAATTGTAGTCCTGCTTGGGTAGAATTTTCAAAGCAAAATTTATCGGATCTAAAATTTTTTCTATTGCGTAGTCAATTTGATGCGTAAGTACGTCAGAATATTAGAAGTAGTCGAGGGGTCATGTAATGTCCGCCAGTCGAAGTTCTCTTCTTCCCGAACCGAATCGAGCCGTGCTTCGGTGGTCGGAAAGCCCGTTTGCGGCATCGCGGGAGGAGCCTGTGGTCATCGTGCAGGCCTGCCCCTCCGAAACGCTCATCCGCAGCGCGCTCCAAATCACCGAGAAAACCCGAGTATACCTTATAAAAAACGGTTATACAAGAATTGGAATCGTGAGATCCTGCTGGGAGGACCGCGGCGTATTCCTGATGGAAATCGCCACAACCTCCAATGGATCGTTGGGTCTGATCGCCGGACAGTCGTCAGACCCGGGGGCGCTGGCGATCGACGATTTCGTTACCGAGGAGGAAGAGGCGGAGATTTTAGGCAATCTAGGCCCCCTAGACGACCATGCTGCGCGTCGTCTCCTGCCGGAAGAGATCGAGGCCAGGAGGGCCCGGAAGGTAGTGGCTGATTTACGCCATCTGCTGCGTGCGATTTCGCGGACTCCGGCCGAAGCGGTTCGTCTCCCCTGGCGGGGGCCGGCGACCGCGCATTGAGGCGCGGCGGGATGGCGTGATTTGGGCAAAGCCCGTGGCCTGCCGATAACGAAGAAGATACCTTCCAGCGTCGCTCGCGAAACAATCCATCCTGCTAGCGTCGAGCCTACGAAGACCAAAATGACAGAGACTGCTTCCATGCTTTCTCCCAACCAGAATTTTCCTTATCGGCAGAACGTAAAAAAAACTGTAAGAAAGTGCGGCCTCCCGGTCCGCTGGCGTCTTTAAGAGCCTATTTGCGGGGGTCCGGAGGCCAGTTTCGTAAAAAAATTCGCAGAAAGGCCGTTTTTTTGGCAGTTTTCGCTTTACAAGCGCGCTGGAGTCCCGTATGATCGAGGTGACCGAAGAGCTCAAAACATTTCCGGATCGTTCTGTTTCAGGCGGTGCGGGTG
The DNA here is from genome assembly GCA_050746645.1 of Bryobacteraceae bacterium. Lineage (GTDB taxonomy): Bacteria > Acidobacteriota > Terriglobia > Bryobacterales > Bryobacteraceae > Bog-105. The sequence continues at coordinate 4,820 of JBOGMI010000585.1, forward strand.
CGAGTTCTCTTTCGACTTCAACTCATCGACTAGGGAGGATTGAGTGGCCGAAGCAAAAAGGATGACCCAGACCGCGATTATCAGAGAACTCGCGGAAACCACCGGAGTGAACAACCGTGTGACCAAGCAGATGCTGGAAGCGCTGGCGGATCTGGCCGTGCGCGAGACCAAGAAGAACGGCGTTTTCGTGATGCCCGGGATCGGAAGGCTGGTGCGGGCCGAGCGCAAAGCGCGCACCGGCCGCAATCCAGCGACTGGCGAGACGATCAAGATTCCGGCCAAGAAGGTGGTGAAATTCCGCGTGGCCAAAGCGGTGAAAGACGCCATCGTTCCACCGAAGAAATCGAGATAGCCGCGCCGCCGGTTGGAAAAACAAAAGCCCCGCGCAGGATCGCGCGGGGCTTTTTCTTTGCGAACCGAGGCGTGGGAGCAAATGTACAGAATGGAACATGCACCGGATTGTGCCGGAATCGGCTGAGGAACTCGCGGCGGCGCTGCGGGAGTGCTCGGCGAAGCGACGGAGCATCGAGCTTCTGGGCAATGGGACGAAGCGGTTGATGGGCGGGCCGGTTGGGGAGGCGGAGGTTGCCATTTCCACCGCCGGGATGCGGCGCATTGTGGAATACGAGCCGGGAGATCTGACAGTCAGCGTCGAAGCCGGCATGCCTTTTGGGGAATTGCAGCGCCAATTGCGCGAGCAGGGGCAGACGATCGCGCTCGATCCGCCGTTTGCGGAAGGCGCGACTGTGGGCGGCATCGTCGCTTCCAATACGAGCGGACCGATGCGGCGAGGATTTGGAACGGCGCGCGATCTGGTGATCGGCATGGAATTCGCCATGCTCGACGGGAAACTGATCAGAACCGGCGGCATGGTGGTGAAGAACGTCGCCGGACTGGATATGGGGAAGATCCTGATCGGGAGCTTCGGCACGCTGGCTGCCATCGCGAGAGTGAACTTTCGGCTGCATCCGCTGCCGGAGCAGACGCGGACCTTTCTGTTTGCATATGCCGATCTACAAAGGGCACTGGAGAAGCGCGATGCGATCCTGCGCGGCGTGCTGCAGCCGTTCGCGGTAGATCTGCTTTCGCCGGGCGCAGCCGAGCGAGGTGGATATGTGCTAGCGGTGCGGGCGGGAGGCAGCCAGGCCGTACTCGAACGATATGCGCGAGAGCTGGGCGAGGCGGAAGCGATCGAGGGCCGGGAGGAGGACGCATTTTGGGAACGGGTACGCGAGTTCACGCCGACATTTTTGGCGCGCCACCCGGAAGGCATGGTGCTGCGCGTTTCCACCACGCTCGGCGAATTGGCAGCGGTGATGCAGATCGCTCCCGGAGCGACGATCGCGCGGGCGGCGACCGGAGTGGCGTACATCCATTTGGAATCGTGGCCGGCCCCCGCGACGGTTTGGGAGCAAGGCTGGAGCGTAGTGGTCGAGTTTGCTCCCGAGGAGATCCGCAGAAGCCAGGAACTTTGGCGGCTACCGGCCGCGGGGGCGAAAGCGCACAGCTTTGCCATGATGAAAAAAGCGAAGCAGATGTTCGATCCGGACCATTTGCTGAATCGCGCACGATTGTATGGGCGAATTTGAAGCAGGGCCGGCGCAGGCCGATCTGGATAAGTGCGTGCATT